>CAIXSC010000850.1 GCA_903921945.1 uncultured Planctomycetaceae bacterium | reverse complement strand
CCGTCGTACAAAAGGAGGATGTACCGCGATCGACCAGCCGACTCATGTCGACATCCGTTCGCCCCATGTACGACGGACATCTTGTCCGTCGCCCGTTCCGTCGTTCGCTCCGTCGACCGCCCTGAGACCGCGATTCGAGCTGCGGGTGAACACGGATTCGACATACTCGCGACGGACAAGATGTCCGTCGTACAAAGAGGAGGATGTACCGCGATCGACCAGCCCACTCGGCAAAGCTTGCACCCGCTTTCCTCGTTTACCGCCGAGCCGTAGGCGACGGCCGGGCCTCCAAACCGTAATCGCGACGCGGTGTCAAATTCCGACCCCAATTCCGACCCCAATTCCGACCCCAACGTCGACGGACAAGATGTCCGTCGTACAAGGGCGGATTCCGATCAGATGCCGTTACCGATTGGGCGTTGATCCGGCTTGCGTTTCGCTTGCGGAGCGTCCTCGTTGCGGGGATGCAAGCCTTAGGAGCCGGTGTCGCTTCCGGTTTCGCCACGCGGGTCGCGCCAGAGCTTAAGGATCACGCTGTTCGATTCGGTTCCCGGCATCGGATAGGTCGCGGCGACTCGCAAGGCCAAGCCGCGCATCAAGCCGCGATGACGCGCGTCGCCGCGCTCCTCGACCCACCGCGGACCTTTGACCAACAACAGCCGTCCCGCCGATTTCCAACCCGGGCCGATCCAGCCCAAGACATCGGTCAGCGAACCGACCGCGCGGGCCATGAGCGTATCGAAACGCCGCCGCCCCAAGACCGCCTCGACACGTTGAGCGAACACGGGAATGCCAAGCTTCAACTTGCCGATCATCGACTCGACGGCCTTCGCCTTTTTTCCGACCGAGTCGCACACGGCCACCTTCACATCGGGCCGCATGATCGCCACGACCACACCGGGAACTCCGCCGCCAGTGCCAAAGTCGAGCACTGTCTCGCCCGGATTGAGCAGTTGGGCCAGTTGCCAGGAATCGACAATGTCGCGGCCCACAAACCGGTCCAGATCCGTATGCCGCGTGAGATTCAGTTTCTCATTCCACTCCCACAGCAACCGACGGTAGCGATCGAGCAACTCCACTTGGTTAGGCGGCAGCAGAATCCCGTGCCGCACCAACGCCGCCGCAAAGTCCTCCAACGTCACGGTCGCCGCGGGCATCGGGTCCGCGGAGACCGCGTCGCCCGCAGACGCTGCATGATCGGCAGCATTCGTCGCCGCCGGCGAATCGCTCGCAGTCGAATTACTGGCGGGCGAATCGCTCGCGGGCGAATCGCTCGCGGGCAAGTCGCTGACGGGGCGGCCCGCTTCGCTCGTATCCGGTGGCCCGCCGGACCGGTTGTGGTTGTCGGTGGACGCCAGTCCATGTTGAGTGACAGGGTTCGCGGGCGTTTCGTTCAAGACAGTTCCTCGGGGACGGACGAGCCGATTACAATGGGACCAGTGCGGAAAATGGCTTCCAGACTTGGATGCGACTCCGCACCCAACCTTCGACGTTATTCCCTTTCCCCGGCCGCGACACAAGTGGTGGTGCCCGCCACCCAACGTTTCACAGGCTCGACCCGCGGCTTGGCGGCGTTGAGCGATCCCAAGTTATTCGAGTCATTCGAGTTATTCGAGTCATTCACTCCATGCTTCACGGTTAACGCTATGAGAGACTTGCCATTCGCCATGCTGGTTTCGGGTTTGATTTTGGCCGCCACCCTGCCCGGGAACGCGCGGGCCGACAACAACAAGAACAAGAGTAAAAACGCGAGTGCTGTTCAGAAGGCCGATCGCGAAGCGGATGCTGCCCGGGACAAAGCGCAGGCGGAACGCAAGCAAGCCGAGGAGGCACGCAATCAGTATCGCAAGGCGGCCGCCGCGCTCGAACGTCAAATCGACCAAACCGGCAACGTGCGCAAGAAAGTCGAACAAGAGATCGACAACGCCCCGCCGCTCGCCAATGCCCGCCGCCAACGCGAACTTGCCCAAACCGACTGGGATGACGCGAGCCGTCCCGTGCTCGCAAAACTCCGCCAGCAAGCCGACTATACGGCCGCTGAACGTCGAGTCGAGACGGCGAAAGCCCAAGTCAGTGGCGCGGGCGGTGTCGAGCGGGCTCAATTGGCCCAGGAATTCGCCACCGCCACCGCCGCTCTGAGAGCAATCGAAAGCAAGGCTTTGGAAGCCGATCCGGCCGCCCGCGCCGCCAAGGAAAAGTTCACCGCCGCCGAGGAACGGGTCCGCGACCTCATCGCCAAACGCCGCGAAGCGGTCGAACGCGACCCGCGACTTGTCGCATCGATCCGCGAGTTGGAACAAGCCAAGCAAGAGGCGGCCAAGACCCGCGCCAAGGCGGAGGCCGAAGCGCGACAAGTGGCCGACGCCGAGCGCAAAGCGGCGCTCGAAGCACGACAAAAACAGGACTTGATCCGTAAACAGCGCGACCAACAAAACAACAACAAAAACAAAGGCAAGGGCAAACGCTAGCCAGCCCCGCTGAGCGCCAGGCTCGGTTCGCCCCACCCGAAGGATGCCCCGCCATGGATCGAGCCCCTGCCACGAACAATGCCCGTGCTCGTGACAACGACCACGCCTCGGATCGACCCACCGTTGAGGTCCAACGCCGCGCCGCCACGCGTGGTGCGGCCGCATGCCGCGCCGTGGCGTTGGCGATCGCCGCGATTGGGATCGTGGCGGGCGTCGACTCGGTCCTCGGTCGATCGGTGGCGTCGGCCGAGTCTTCCGCCCGAGTCGATTATTTGCGCGAGGTCCGGCCGATTTTCGCGTCCCGGTGCGCGAAATGTCACAGCGCCGCCTTCGACGCCCAAGCCAACTTGCGGCTCGATTCGCCCGACGCTTTGCGTCAAGGCGGGGATAGCGGTGCGCTGTGGGTAGCGGGAAAGAGCGGCGATAGTTTGCTGCTGCATCGAGTGTCGGCCACCGACGACCGTCGTATGCCGCCGGCGGGCGATCCGCTTACCGCCGAACAACTCGCGACGCTGCGGCGCTGGATCGATCAAGGCGCGCCACTGCCGTCGAGCAGCGAGCCGCTGCGGCATTGGGCGTTAGAGCCGCTGGCCTCCCCTCCCCTGCCGCTCGCAACTCCCTCGAGTCGTCTTCGGGGACCGGTCGACGCATGGCTGCAAGCCGGGCGTCAACGCATGGGGGTCGCAGCAGCCGAGCCGGCGACGCGCGCTGTCCTCGTCCGTCGCCTCGCGCTCGACCTCGTCGGTCTGCCGCCGGACGAGGAACAACTCGCGGATCTCCTGAAAGACGACGCCCCTGACGCTGTCGAACGCTACGTGGATCGGCTACTCGCTTCGCCGGCCTACGGCGAGCGTTGGGGCCGCCATTGGATGGACGTATGGCGCTACAGCGACTGGGATGGCTACGGCGCGGAAGTGCGCGAGAGCCAACCGCATATCTGGCGGTGGCGCGACTGGATCGTCGAGTCGCTCAATCGCGACACCGGCTATAACCGCATGGTCCAGGAAATGCTCGCGGGCGACGAGCTGGCTCCGGACGATCCCGATACGCTCCGCGCGACCGGTTTTCTGGTGCGGAACTGGTTCAAGTTCAACCGGAATGTCTGGTTGGACAACACGGTTGAGCACACCGGCAAGGCGTTTCTCGGCTTGACGTTCAACTGCGCGCGGTGCCACGACCACATGTACGATGCCATTCGGCAGACCGAGTATTATTCGCTGCGGGCGATCTTCGAACCGTACGATGTCCGCACCGACCGCCAGCCCGGCCAAGCCGACACGGGCAAAGATGGACTGGCACGCTCGTACGACGCTCGACTTGAAACGCCGACCTTCCTCTTTGTCCGCGGCGACGAAAAGCAACCGCTCAAGGATAAGCCGCTCGCCCCGGCTCTGCCGGCATGGCTGACCGCGGGCAAGCCGTTCGCCGTCGCTCCCGTCAACCTGCCGCCAGCCGGCTACTATCCGAATTCGCGTGCCTTTGTACACGAAGAGTCGCTGGCGGCCGCCCAAGCAGCCCTGGCCACTGCGGAAGGCGCGGAACGGATCGCCCGCGAACAGTTGGCCGCCGCCCGAGCTCTTAAGCCCGATGCCTTGCCGCCGGAACCTCAACCGGCCGCCAACAATACGGCCGCCAACAATACGGCCGCCAGCAACACGGCCGCGAACGGCGCTGCCGCCAACAACCCGGCGGATACTAAGAAGGCTGCCGCGACCCGCAGCGGGGCGGACGCGGGCGAGCCGCTCTGGCGGGACGACTTCCAAATGCCGCAACCGGATCGCTGGCGCGCGGGGATGGGTCGTTTTGAGTACGCCGATGGCCGTCTCCGGCAACTGGAAGCGAAGATGGCCCAATGCGCCATGACGACGCTTGCCGCGCATCCGCGCGATTTCCGCGCGACCCTGCGGTTCAAAATCACGGGCGGCGCCACCTACAAGTCGCTGGGGATCAGCTTTGACGTGGCGGGCGAAGACGCGAATTACGTCTACGTGTCGGCGTATGGCGGCGGCCCCAAGGTGCAAGCCGCGTTGCGTCGCGGCGGCGTGGACAACTACCCGGCCGAAGCGGCCAAGTCGCTGCCGATCGTGGTCGATCGCGAGTACGAACTCGCGGTGCTCGTGGTTGCCAATCGACTCAATGTCTACGTCGATGGCCAATTCGCCTTGGCCTGGAACCTGCCATCGCGACCCGCCGACGGCCGGCTTGCGATCTGGTGCTTCGACGCCACCGGCGAGTTCCTGCGATTGGAAACCGCCAAGCTCGCGGCCACGACGACACTCCTTGAACCGGCGGCCAACGCGGTCGCCACCCCAACGCCAGCCGGCGGCAATCCCACGGCGCCCGCCGCTTTGCCGCCAGTTCCCGCCGGGCCACTCACTCCGGCCGTGATCGCCACCCGAGTCGCCGCGGCGGAAGCGGCTGTCGAATTGGCCGCCGCGCAGACCGCCGCCGCCCGCGCGGCTGTGGCAGCCGTTTCAGCGCGAATCGCGGCGGACCAAGCGTTCTACGCCACCCCGCCCGCCGCGGATGCAAAAGCCCGAGCCGTCGCCGCCGGCGCGGCGGAACGTCAAGCCGCCGTCGCGGCCGCCGAAACGAAGGCGATTGACACCCGATTGAAAGCGGCCGCGGCGAAAGCCGCGTTGCGCGAGGGCGACGACAAGTCCCGCAAAGCGTCGGCCGATGCCGACAAAGCGGCCGCCGACGCCGTCAAAGCGCTGGAAACGGCCCGCGCCCAAGCCGCTCAGCCCAACGAGCAGTACACGCGGTTCGGACCGCTGTATCCGACCGCCAGTTCCGGCCGGCGGCTTGCGCTCGCGCGGTGGATCGCCGACGACAACAATCCGCTCACGCCCCGCGTCGCCGTGAATCATATTTGGCTGCGGCACTTCGGCACCGCATTGGTACCGACCGTGTTTGAGTTCGGTATGAATGGGCAGCCGCCCACGCATCCGGAATTGCTCGACAGCCTCGCGCACCAATGGGTCGCCAGCGGTTGGAGCATGAAGTCCCTGCATCGGCAGCTGGTGACTAGCGACGCTTTTCGCCTGTCGTCGGCTCCGGCGGGCGATGCGAATCGCCTCGACCCCGACAACAAAACTTACTGGCGGATGAACGCTCGGAGGATGGAAGCGGAACTGGTCCGCGATTCGACGCTGGCCGTCGCCGGTAATCTCGATCGGCGTTTCTCCGGCCCCGACCTCGATCCGAACCTCGGATTGTCGCTCGGCCGACGCAGCCTGTACTTCCGCACTTCGAAAGAAAAGCGAATGACGTTCCTCGCGTTGTTCGATAGCGCTAACGTCAGCGAGTGTTATCGACGGACTGAGAGCGTCGCGCCGCAGCAAGCGTTGGCTCTGGTCAATAGCGGTCTCACTTTGTCGCAGTCCCGCTCGCTGGCCGCCCAGTTGACCCGCGCGGCGGCCGAGTCCACAACCGCCGGGACGACAACCGCTCCCGCTGCCACCCCCACCGCTGCCACCACCACCCCCACTCCCACTGCTGCCACCACCACCCCCACTCCCACTGCCGCTGCCACTCCCGCCGCCAACGCTGCCGCCACCAACGCTGCCGCCGATCCCGCCACGGATCACCGATTTATTGAATTGGGTTTTGCGCGGATCCTCGGACGATCGCCGACCGCGGCGGAGCTTGACGAATGCCAACGCTTCGTGGACGCGCAGACTCGCCGACTGGCTGACGCGAAGTTGTTGACGTCGTTCGCCGGCGCCACCGACGCCGCGCAAAAACCAGCCGCTCACCCGCGACAACGCGCCCGCGAAAACCTCGTCCTCGCGCTTTTCAATCACAACGATTTTTTGACGATACGTTAGTGGTTGGAGAGCGTTCAGCAGTCAACCACTCGCAACCAGCCACCACCCACCAGCCGCTACCCACTACCCACTACCCACT
>CAIXSC010000849.1 GCA_903921945.1 uncultured Planctomycetaceae bacterium | reverse complement strand
CGGCCCCGTACTCTCCCGCCAAGTCATCACCCGCGACGAAGTGTACCGCTCCCTCGTTTACCGCCGCGCCGTAGGCGACGGCCGGGCCGCCAAACCGCAATCGCGACGCCGTGTCGAATTGCGCTTCCAGCGGCGACGGACAAGATGTCCGTCGTACAAAGGAGGAGGGCAACGCCTATCGGCACGGTCAACGCGTGCGAGGCGTCCGCGACGGACAAGATGTCCGTCGTACAAAGACGGAGGCAACCGCCGATCAGCCGGGACCTCGCCGGGACTTGGCTGCGTTTCCTTGTACGACGGACATCTTGTCCGTCGAGTCGTTGACGGCAACCATCGGCCCACGGACAATCCAGGCCCGGTATTAACAGAAGCCATACCAACGCGTTCGTACTCCGCCGAGGCATGGCTGACGGTTGCCACAAGAGCGAAGAACTCGAAAGCCGGTTGTCAGTTGTCAGTTGTCAGTTGCCAGTTGCCAGTTGCCAGTTGCCAGTTGTCAGTTGTCAGTTGTCAGTTGTCGGTTGTCGGTTGTCGGTTGTCGGTTGTCGGTTGTCGGTTGTCAGTCAAAAAACCGTGCCGTCGTTCGGCGTGTTCGCTTCGCAGGATGAACACTCTATGCCTGACCAACCGATACGCTTTCGCGTGTTCATCTCTTCGCCGGGCGATGTAGACAGCGAGCGGAATCTTGTCCTAGCTGCGATCCAATCGATCAATAACCATGAGGGCCGAAGGTCCAATTTTGGCCTCGAGGAGTTCGATTGGCAAACCAATGTCGTCCGCCAGATAGGTCCCAAACCGCAGGAAGTCGTCGACGCTCAAACACCCGACTACGACATCTACATCGGCATCATGGCGAGCAAAATCGGCTCGGGTGGCACCATCCAGGAATATCGGAGCGCCGTTCAGCGTTGGCGCGAAACGGGCAGGCCGCATGTCAGCTTCTTCTTTCGCATGGACCTTCCGACATTTAAGACTGGCGCGGAAAGAAGAGCGCAAGCGGAAGTTGCGGATTTCCAAGAGGAGCTCGAATCCAAAAATGGCGGCCAGGGGCTTGTCGGCGCCTACAAGGGCCTCCGAGGTAGTGACGACGCGTTTTACGACACAATCCGGCTCCATCTCATGGGAGTCGTGCATCAACTTGTCGCTCCCGGCGCTCCGCCAAGCGACACGCGGGACATGCGTGCCTATCTGCGTTGGGTTGGCAGTACGAACCACTTGATCGACATTCGCGGGATCGGATCGGGGGGCGCGTCAAACCAACTCCTTCCGGATCGACCAACTGTACATCACGCTTTCTGGATTCTCCGGCGGCGACCCCAGCGAGTCCGGGGCCGCCTCGGACCTAGCCTCAACACGATCCCGTAAACGCCGCTCGCAGTCCAAAGGTTTACGAACAAAAGACGATGGCAAACGCGAGTCCAACCGGGAGCCGGAGTTGGCGCACCGTTCGCAAAACCTCGACGCGGTGCTCGCCGCATCGAAACGCTTGGTGGTCGTCGGGGATCCCGGCGCGGGAAAAACCACGTTTTTACGGCGGTTGGCGTATCACCTCAGCCAAGAGGCGCTCGGCGAATCGGCCGGCTCCGAGCACGAGTCGCTATTAAAAACGCTCCGGGACCAGCCGTTTCCCCTCTTCATGAAGGTCGGCTCGTTCGCGCAGGTCCTGGAGAATGCCAAGCGAACCGCGACTCCCAACGCTCCGCCGACCGACGACGCACTGGATTGGATTCCGTATTTCCTGCACCAACACAGCTGCGATCATGGCCACAAGTTGCCGATCGAGTTTTTCCGAGACCAATTGCGGGAACAGCGCTGTACGCTGCTGATTGATGGCTTGGATGAGGCTCCGAATGCGGCGCTGCGACAGCGAATCATCCGGATCGTCGAGGCGTGTGCCGCGCGGTACCCGGATTGCCGCTACGTGGTGACCTCGCGTCCCGCGGCGCTCGCCGATGGTTTCACCCCGGCGGGTTTCGCGACCGCCAGAATCGATGATTTATCCGATGACGCGATTCAAGGTTTCTTGGGCAAGTGGTGCGCGGCATTGTGTTCGGACGAGCATCAACGCGCCAAGCACTTGGAAAGCTTGACGACCGCCATTCGTGCGAAACCCGAGATTCGGCGGATGGGGCGGAATCCCGTCATGCTCACCGCGTTGGCGGTTGTGCATTGGCACGAGGGCCGGATGCCGGAAAATCGCGTCGCTTTGTACGAGGCGATTCTGGAATGGCTTGCGCAATCCCGCGCCAAGCGGCGCCAGGAAAGCGATCCGAAAGCGTTGTCGGCCGATGAGACGATGGAAAGGTTTGGAAAGCTCGCCACGCTCATGCAAACCGACCCTTCCGGGCGGAAGACGCAGGTCTCGCGCAGATGGGCTGCCGAGCGACTGGCCGCCCCGCGCACGTCGACGAAATCGGCAAGACAGCTTGAGCCAGGGAAGAGCTCGCCGGGGGACTTAGCGGCGATCGACGAGGAGCAAGTGGCCTATTTCGACCGTTTCCTTCACGCGGAGGAATTGGACAGTGGAATCATTGTCGGACGGGGCACTGACGTGGCGTTCTGGCACCTGACATTTCAGGAGTATTTGGCGGGGTGGTCGATCGCCCGTCTGTTAGTGAATTCGCGACAGCCATTGCTCTTCGCCAAGCCCGAGCGTCTCTTTAGCCCAGAATGGCGGGAAATGATGACGCTCATGGCCGGCTGTTTGCGGCGAAACCACGGCGTCGAGCATACAGACCAGTTAATCGCCCAGATCCTGGACTGGCTGGATCAACAAGGGCCAGCTTCCAAGCTCGCCAGCCAAGCCCGCTGTGCCGGCCTGATTGGCGTGATGGCCCGCGATTTGGCGCAGATGAATTATCAGGTGTCGGACTCGCGATACGGAGCCCTGTTGCAAGACGTGATGGCGATCTTCGATCCGAAACGGGTCGCACAGGTCGCGATCCAGGACCGTATCGAAGCGGCGGATGCGTTGGCAAGTGTCGACGACCCGCGATTGGACCGAAATCGGTCCGACTATTGGGTGGCGTTTCCCGCGGATCCTCAAGGCTTTTGGATGGGTGCTCAATCCCAGGACCTCCAGGGTCGGAATTATGATCCGGAGGCTTTCGTAGACGAGAGTCCGGCGCATCAGGTGACATTGTCCGCCTTTTCGATGGCCAAATACCCGGTGACCGTCGGCGAGTTCGCGCTTTTCATCGCTCAAGAGGGGTACCAAACCGAGCGGTATTGGTCAGCGGGTGGCTTCCAAGAATTCCAAGCGCCGGACAAATGGGAAGACCAACTGCCTTTCAAGTCCCGGCCGGTGGCGAATGTCAGTTGGTATGAAGCGATGGCGTTCTCTCAATGGGCTGGTTGCCAGTTGCCGACCGAAGCGCAGTGGGAACGGGCCACCCGCGGTCTGGAATCGCGACGCTATCCCTGGGGCGACCATGTGCCATTGGCGGAACAGATCAATTTTCAAGGGAACCGTGCGACATCCGGACGAACGCCCGTGGGGATCTTTCCACTCGGCAACAGTCCCGAAGGAATCACCGATTTGGCGGGGACTGTGTGGGAATGGTGCCGTGACGGACGGCGCGAGTACGAGAGGTCGGCGGTTCACGATCCAGTCGGTCCGGATGTCGGGTCGCGGTGCGTCCGCGGCGGTAGCTGGGGCCTCAACGCCCGCTTCGTGCGCTGCGCGGCCCGGGACGAGGCCCCGCCCGGGGACCGGCTCGG
>CAIXSC010000848.1 GCA_903921945.1 uncultured Planctomycetaceae bacterium | reverse complement strand
TGTGGGTCCCGCCGAAGATTCGTGCCTCGCCGAACTTCCGAGCCACGGCGCAAGCCGGCACGGAGACAGCCGCACCCTGCGACTCCCGCGATGGCGACCCACAGGAAACCCAGCAGGACCTTCAAGTAGCGATGAAGACAAGTTGGATAGCCGTCATTGCGGAGTCGCTCGGATAGCTCCAACACACACTGGCGGAGTTCGTCCGAGTCGTGGGCTGTAGGTGCTGAAGACAATTAGGGGCTGAGCTGAGCTGGACGTCGCGTGACGCGTCGTCGTTCTTGCGAGCCATGCGTCTCGCGGGGATTCAGTTCAGCTTGGTCGCGCTCATGGCCTCCCTGAAGCGATCCTCGAGGACCAGCGGAATGGGGCACGTTCCGATTGTGCCGAGCGTCGGCGACGACGTCATACCCTCAGCAGGCGATGGACCAGCCGAACGACGGTTCACCGCCATCATCCGACTCTTCTCGTAGCGGCGTGGCGTGAGCCGCCGGGCCCATGGGCTCCTTGGAGTGGCGCGGCGTGAGCCACCGGGCCCCTTGGCGAAAACGTGTCACCAAACCCGTAACGACGATGGCGTTCGGGCATCGGTTCGACGATCACCTTAAGCGGCTCGCGGGCCGGGGCGGCTCACGCCGCTCCGCTGACAATCCCGCGTTTGCGGCCGCGTTGTGGCGGCTATCGGCAGCGGTTACAGTGGCGAGTTTTCACAGGCCGGCGGGCGGCGTTTTTCTGAACATTCCAAGTGCTCGGAACGGGCGGGAGCCAATAGCGATGGGGACTGCGACTTCGACGGCAAGCAGATCGGAGGGCTCGCCAATCGCGGCGGGTGAGGCGGCGCCCTTGGGACGCGGAGCGTGGTTGGCGCTTACCGCCGCGTTGCTTGGCTGGATGTTCGATGGAGCCGAGATGGGCGTGTTCTCGCTCGTCAGCCGCCAAGCCATCCTGGATTTGCTCGGGCCCGGCCAGGAAAAGGAAGTGGCGCGTTGGCTGGGGTTGATCACCGGTCTATTCCTCGTCGGGGCCGCGACCGGCGGGGTGCTCTTCGGGTGGCTGGGCGATCGCATTGGCCGCGTGAAAGCGATGACCATCAGCGTGCTCACCTACGCGGTCTTCACGTCCCTGTGCGGTGGCGTCACCAGCCCGATGCAGCTTGGCATCTTGCGGTTCGTCGCGTCGCTGGGGATGGGCGGCGAGTGGTCTTTGGGCGTCGCGTTGGTGATGGAAGTGTTTCCGAATCGATCGCGAGCCTTCATGGCCGGCTTGATCGGCGCGGCGGCCAATGTCGGCTACCTGCTTGTGGCGATCGTCGGGATTGGCATCACGAGCGTCAAAGGACAGTTGGAGCAACTGGTGTTGTCGCTCGGGCTGCCGGCGGAACTTTCCGCCCGGCTGGTATCGAACGACTGCTGGCGAGTGATGATGATCCTGGGGATTGTGCCCGCGTTGTTGACCTTCTTCATTCGCATTTTCGTGCCCGAGTCGGCGAAGTGGGAGGAAGAACGCGAAAAAGGACACACGTCCAATTGGGCGACCCAAGACCTGGTCGGCGTGTTGCTCGGCGCACTCGGCCCAGCCCTGATGGTTTACCTGTACCAATACGATCGGACGACCATCGGCGGTCAAGTCCTCTTCGAACACAGCGGCTGGCTTCGCGGCGTGGCGATCGCGATCGGGTTGGCGATGGCGATCGCTGGCTACACGTACCCGGTCGTCCGCTTTCTGCAGCGGTATCGCAATGCCGGTTTGGCGCAAGACGCAGCGGCGGCGGCCAGTGGAACGGCGGCGCGGGGCGAAACGGCCGCTCAACGCGGCAGCATGTTCGGAACCACCCTGCGACGCATGGGGCTCGCCGCCAGCTTAAGCGGCGTCGCCTTGCTGGGGACCTGGGGAGCGACTCAACAGGCTCCCGCTTGGGCCGACAAAATCGCGGAAGCGGAAACCGTAAAGCTCCGCGAGCGAGTTTTGGCGGAGAGCGGTCCGGACGCGGCGGCGCAAATCACGAAACCGAAGGCCAAAGAGTACGTCCTTGTGTGCTTGTCGCTCGGAGCCATCGTCGGCACGTTGCTGGCGGCGATGATGGGGGATTGGCTCGGGCGGCGAAACGCTTATTTCACCCTGTGCGTGCTCGCGTTCGGCTCGGTGATCTATCTCTTTCAAACCAACACGGCCTACTCCAACCACATGCTGTTCGCCGCTTTTGTCGCGGGAACTTGCTCGGCGTCCTTTTACGGCTGGCTGCCGCTCTACCTGCCCGAACTGTTCGCGACGAGCGTGCGGGCGACCGGCCAGGGATTCGGCTTTAACTTCGGCCGCATCCTTGCCGCCATCGGCTCGTTCCAATTGCTTGTGTTGGTGGAAAAGTTGCAAGGCTTGGCGAACGCCTGTTCGGTGCTCAGTTTGGTCTACGTCGTCGGCATGGTGCTGATTTGGTTCGCGCCGGAAACCAAGGGCAAGCCGCTGCCGGAGTAGCCCGTTCATACCGGATCGGCAGCACGGCAAGACACCATGTATTGGAAACACCATGGTTTCGAACGAGTCGGCGCGGCAGCGGACTCGGTGGTGTTGGGCCACACAGGCGGACAAAGTACGGGGCGGACGAGAAGTACGGGGCGGACGAGAAGTTCGGGGCGGACGAGGCGGGGTTCGAGCGTTCCACGTTGGCGACGGAAAGGCGGACAGCGGCCATGGCGGACTTGCAGGAGTGGGGTAAGGACGATTTGCCCGAGCCACCGCCGTTCAACGCGCGGAACATGCTGCGTGTGATCGGGCCCGGAGCGATTTTGCTGGCGGCATCGATCGGTGGCGGCGAGTGGCTGATTGGGCCGGCGATCGCGGTCAAGCATGGGTCGAGCCTCATGTGGATCGCCACCGTGGGCATCCTCCTGCAAGTGCTCTTCAATCTGGAGGGCATCCGCTACACGCTGTACACGGGCGAGCCGATTCTGTCGGGGATCATGCGGTTGCGTCCCGGCGCGAATTTTTGGGCCACGTTTTACATCGTGCTGACCGCCGCTCAATTGGGCGTGCCCGCGCTGGCGTCGGGCAGTTCGTCGGTCTTGTTCACGCTTTTCTCGGGCCGCTTGCCCGCGGAGAACGGCAGCGACTCGGGGGCCTTGATATGGATCACTTATGGCGTGATCGCGGCCGCATTCCTGCTGCTCACGTGCGGCGGGACCATCGAACGGATGCTCGAGCGGCTCTCGTGGGCGATGGTCGCCTACATCTTCGCCTTCCTGATTGTGGTGAATGTCATCGCGGTGCCGTGGACGCATTCGTTCGACACGGCGGCTGGCTTCTTGAAGTTCGGTTACATCCCCCGCGATGTCGATTGGCTCTTGTTGGCGGCGCTGGCGACCACCGCCGGTTCGGGCGGCATCGGCAACATGACGATCACCAATTGGGTCCGGGACAAAGGAATGGGGATGGGCGGCCGCGTGGGCGCGATTCCGAGCGCGATTGGCGGCGAACATGTCGAGTTATCGCATGTCGGCAAGGTGTTTCCGGTCAATGCGGAAAATCTGCGACGCTGGCATGTTTGGTGGCAATACGTCAAAGCCGACCAAATCTGGCTGTGGGCGCTCGGCTGCTTCGTTGGCATGTACCTTAATGTGAACTTGGCATCGGCGATCATCCCGCCCGGTTCGAACATGGAAGGGCAAGCGGCCGGAGCTTACCAAGCGGATTATCTGGCGAAGAATCTCTGGAGCGGCCTGTGGTACTTCGGGCTGCTCAATGGGCTCTGGATTCTATTCTCGACGCACCTGGGAAACACCGACGTTCTCGTACGGACTGTGACCGACGCGCTCTGGACGGCCAGCCGCCGGCTGCGGTCGAATCCTCGGTTGGGTGTGGGCCGGCTGTACTATGCGCTATTGATCGGATTCACA
>CAIXSC010000847.1 GCA_903921945.1 uncultured Planctomycetaceae bacterium | reverse complement strand
GCGGTTCACGGCGGCTCGCGCCACAAGCGGATTGTCCCGGCTGACCAACCAGCGTGCCAAGTCTAGTCGCGTCGGTGCGGCGGCACCGCTCGCCAGCGCGCCGCTCGCACTTGTGCCGGCTGCCCTCGCGCTGCTCGCACTTGCGCCAGTCGCACTTGTGCCGGTCGCACTTGCGCCAGTCGCATTCGCGCCGCTCGCACGTGTGCCGGCTGCATTCGCGCCGGTCGCACTCGCGTTGCTCGCATTCGCGCCGGTCGCTGCCGCGGCTGGAACGGCCAGAGGATGCAGCATCGCCGGCGTGGCAGGCTCGATCGTCGCGCCCGGCGTGCGGAAATCGCCGCGCTGAAACACCGTGGTCCGACGCGGAGTATCTTCCCGCATGATCAAGGTGGATGGCGCCATGATTCCCCGCAACCGGTTCTCGAGGCTTGCGCGTTCTTGTTCAAGCTGCGCAAGCTGTGGGTTGTCGCGCATCCGGAGTTTGGCGAGCGTCTGACGCTGCTTGGGGTTCCAGCGTTCGGCGGGAATCGCCAACAAGTCCCTCAGTTCCACCGGCAACGACTCGCCGCCTAAATCCCCCGTGACAACGCTCACCCGCAGACGTCCGATGGTGCGGGCGCCGCCGTAGTTTTGGTCCAGTCGTAGGGTGAACAGCGTTCCGCCGGCGAATCCCAGCGGCGCAGCCGTTTCGAGCACCGCCCAATGCGATTCGTGGAACTTGGGATTGATGGCCCAGCCGCTACGTGGCGGATTGTCGGCTTTGAGTAGATGAGTGACCGGGAGATTCGCTTGCGAAAACGACGCCCGCGCGGCGGTGAATCTGATTGGCTGCCCACGCTCGGGATCGCTGAGCGGCGCGGCCGTGGCTCGAACTTGAGTGAGGACGAAGTTCGGTCGCTCGGCATCGCCCCGACCCGGCCCTTTGCCCGGCAGCGAGTCGTCGACGAGGGCTTCCAGCTTGAGTCCGCGGATGCCGGTGAGCGTGGTCCGCAACTTGACCACGTAGGTGTCTTTGTCAGGCGCCGGTTCGCCACTAACCAGGACCGAATGGTCGGCAAGGATTGCGTGTGTCGCACCAGCGTTCGAGTGAAAGTGGTCGATCGGCAGGACATGTTCCGCGACCGCCTGCGCCGCGTCGCGCCGTTGGGACGCGGCCCATTCCTCCAAGCCCCGTTCCGCTTGCTTCGCAAGGGAGGCTAGCGATGCCTGGACCTGCGCTAAACGCGTTTGCAACTCGGAACGCCGCGTCTCCGTCGCGGCGTCCATGAGTTCCATGCTGGGCCCTTTGAATTGGATTGAGCCCGGCACCTTGGGATTGACGCGATCCGCCTCGAGCGCCGTGTTGTTGAAGAAAGCGAATAGCCCGTAATAGTCATTCTGCGAGAATGGATCGTACTTGTGATCGTGACATTGGGCGCATTCGAGCGTACTACCCAACCACACCATGCCCAGCGTGTGTACGCGGTCGTGAACTTGGTTGACCCGCGTTTCCTCGGGATCGCTGCCGGCCTCCACATTGGTCGGGGCTGATCGGTTAAAGCCGGTGGCGATCCGCTGCGACTCGGTGGCACCGGGCAGCAGGTCGCCCGCCAGTTGTTCGAGCGTGAATTGCGTGAACGGCAGGTCGTTGTTCAACGCATTGACGACCCAGTCACGGTACGGCCAGAGATCGCGGAAGTCGTCGCGTTGGAAGCCATGCGAATCGGCATAGCGCGCGTAGTCGAGCCACGGTCGGGCCCAGCGAACCCCGTACTGCGGCGAAGCCAGCAACCGGTCCACCACGCGCTCGAAGGCGTCCGGCGACTCATCCTGTTCAAACGACTCGACGTCGTCCAACGACGGAGGAAGTCCGATCAGGTCGAGCGAAACGCGCCGCAGCAGCGAGGCCCGAGCCGCAGGCTCGGCAAACGTCAATCCGGATTGCTCGAGCCGAACGGCAATCCAGGCGTCGAGCGGGGTGCGCGTGGAACGGGCGAGGCGGCTGTGTGGCGGCACGCTGCGCTGGGGCGGACGGTAAGCCCAATGCGTGGCTGGTTGGAGATTCTCGGGCCACACCGCGCCGGCATCGATCCAGGCTTGGATCCGCGCGATTTCGGCCTTCCCGAGCGGCGCTCCACGATTGGGCATCACTTGCTCGTCGCTGGCGTCGAGACGGATGCGACGCACCAGTTCGCTCGCGGCAGCCTGACCCGGGTTGATGATTGTCCGATCGCGCAAGGCGAACCGCGGTTCGTCCAACCGCAGTCCGGCTGCCTGCTTCGTCGCACCGTGACACTCGAAACAGGCGCGTTGCAGGATCGGGTAGATGTCCCGCGCGAAATCGGGTGGCTCGTTGGCGGCCGCTCCGGGGAATGGCGGTCCGATCATCCAGGCCAACAAGAGACCTGCCAGGACGCGCGAGGCGGCTTTTGCCAGATAGAAGCTCGCGCCGAGCCCGCGCGGCGAGGGGCTTTCATGCACATCGGTGATCTTGCGCTGAACCTGCATCGAGCGGTGCTCCAAAGACCCCACGCCAGGATGAAGGGGCGATCTTCCCAGGACGCCATCCTACAAACCCTGATCCTCGAAGCATACATCGCTCGTGGCAAGGTCAAGGATCGGAGTTCGCCATGGGAAAGGCGTACTCGTAGGAATCGACTCTCGACTTTAGCCACCAATCACGCTGTGGCAAAAAGCATTGGCCCCGAAAGAATGCAGGCATCCGCGCTAGCCCGCATGTTTGGTCACGGCTCGGCCCGCTTGCCGGTCGGCGACCCGCGTTCGAACGACAATTGTTCGATCGTGCGTCCACCCAGGATTTCGCGGTGCTTTCCTCGAACGTACTCGACGCAGGTCCGATGCAACGCGTCCAGCGGCTGGCGGGGACAACGGAGGCTCAGCGGGCTGTGCCGCTCGTCGAAGCGCTCGGGGTCGACGGTCAGGATCGCCATATTCACCACATCAACGGCGCGACCGTCGTTGATTTGAAATGGCGGATCGATGACGTAAGCGCCAAGGTGTTCGAAGAGCACCGACGACGCCCCGAGGATGGCGGTGAAAACCACCGCCACCGCCCCGAGTTCGCGGCTCCATTCGACCAGTTCGCAGGCCATCGCTTTGGCGATCGTCAAGGGCTGGGGAAAGCCAGCGATCGGTAGGCGCCGGCTTCGAAACGCGGTGCGGACGGCAATGCCATTGAGCGTTGCCAATTCGTCGAGTTCCAGGGGCAATCGGTCCGGTTGGAGATGATGCCTTAGGATTTCCTCGTGCGGAAACGACTCGTTCAATTTCGAACCGCGAACCGTCCCGACCACTTCGTCATTGGCCGACGCTTGCACAAAGTAGGCACGCCGATCCGAGGGATCTTCACGTGTCCGACCCGCGCGAATGTTCGCCAACAAAGGCCAAGTTTGCTCGACGACAAACACCTCGTATCTCATCCGTAAATGATCGCGGAACGCGATCGGATCGCTGTCGCGGGTGAAACATTTCAAGCGGATCGAGACGTCGGCGGCCATGGGAGTTGTCCCGGCAAGGAGAGGCGTCACTGTTTTTTCGGGCGGGGAACGCGGCTGCGTTGGCCGCGGCCCCGCGCCTTGCCGCGGGCTTTGCCACCGCTGGGGGCGACGTCCCGAATGTCCTTGCCAACCTCGTCACGCAGTTGCGTGATGCGGTCGCGGAGCGACGCCGCTCGTTCGAACTCCAAAGCGTCGGCGGCCGCCATCATCTCGGCTTCCAGTTCATTCAGGTACTCGGCGGTGATCACCTGCGCCTCGTCGTCGCGGCCGACGGCGGCGTTGGCGCGGCGATGCGCGTCGGCTTCGGCCTCGATGCCTTCGTGGATCCGTTTCCGGACGGTTTCGGGGGTGATGCCATGTTTCTGGTTGTAATCTTGTTGGATCCGCCGCCGCCGGGTCGTTTCATCGATCGCGTTGCGCATCGAATCGGTCATCTTGTCGGCGTATAAGATCACTTTCGCGTTGACATTGCGGGCCGAGCGGCCGATCGTTTGTATCAAGGAAGTTTCGCTGCGAAGAAAACCTTCTTTGTCGGCGTCCAGAATCGCCACCAGCGAGACTTCCGGAAGGTCGAGTCCTTCGCGGAGAAGATTCACTCCGACCAGAACGTCGAACTTGCCTTTGCGCAGATCGCGGAGCAGTTCCACGCGCTCGAACGCGTCCAATTCACTGTGCAGCCATTTGCAGGCGACCTTCTGATCGTTCAAGTACGCCGACAGGTCTTCGGCTAAACGTTTCGTCAACGTGGTGACGAGCACGCGTTCGCCCGCCTTGATGGTGATGCGGATCCGTTCGAGCAGATGCTGGACTTGGCCGCGGGCCGGCGATACTTCGATTTCCGGGTCGAGCAAGCCGGTGGGACGAATGATCTGTTCGACGACTTCGCCGCCCGACTTCTCCAATTCGTAGTCCCCTGGTGTCGCCGACACAAAGACAGCTTGGGTGACTTTGCCTTCCCATTCGTCGAAGGTCATCGGGCGGTTGTCGAGCGCGCTGGGCAGCCGGAAGCCATGCTCGACTAATGTCATCTTCCGGCTGCGGTCGCCTGAGTACATCGCGCGGATTTGCGGCACGGTCACGTGCGATTCGTCGATGAATAATAGAAAGTCGGAAGGGAAAAAGTCGTACAACGTGTGCGGCGGCGAACCGGCGGGACGGCCGGAAAGATGCCGGCTGTAGTTTTCAATGCCCGGGCAGTAACCCACTTCGTGCAGCATTTCCATATCGAAACGGGTGCGGGCATTCAGCCGCTGCGCTTCCAGGAGCCGTCCGCTCTCCCGCAAGACTTGCAGCCGCTCGTCCAGTTCCTCCCGGATCGCCTCCACGGCGCCCGCGATCCGTTCTTCGGGCAACACAAAGTGCTTCGCGGGATAGACGTAGAATTGACGGGGCTCGGAAATCGTCTGTCCGCTGGTCGGGTCGATAATCGAAATCCGCTCGATCTCGTCGCCCCAAAATTCGACCCGCACCGCGAACTCTTCATACGATGGCCGAATCTCGACACAATCGCCCCGGACGCGGAATTTTCCACGTTCGAAAGAAATATCATTTCGGTCGTACTGGATGTCGATCAAGCGCCGCAACATGTCGTCGCGGTCGACCACCTCGCCAACGATCAACGGCACCATCATCCGCTTGTAGTCGTCCGGCGACCCCAAGCCGTAGATGCTCGACACGCTGGCGACAATCACGGCATCGCGCCGGCTCACCAGTGAACTGGTCGCGGCAAGCCGCAACCGGTCGATCTCCTCGTTGATCGACGCGTCCTTTTCGATGTAGATGTCGCGCTGCGGAATATAGGCTTCGGGCTGGTAGTAGTCGTAATAGCTGACGAAGTAATGCACCGCGTTGCGCGGAAAAAACTCTTTGAATTCGCTGTAGAGCTGCGCGGCGAGCGTCTTGTTGTGCG
>CAIXSC010000846.1 GCA_903921945.1 uncultured Planctomycetaceae bacterium | reverse complement strand
GGTGGCCGTGATCTCTCAGGGATCGAACTAGGCGATTACCATGTGGGCCATCGGCTGGGCCGGGGTGGCATGGCGGAGGTGTACGTCGCCGAGCAGCGTTCGCTGGGGCGGCGAGTGGCGCTCAAGGTGCTACAGGGCCGACTCGCGGAAGATCAAGCTTATATTCGCCGTTTTCAGAATGAAGCGAAGGCGGCGGCCGCGTTAGTCCACGACAACATTGTCCAAATCTACGAAGTGGGAGTGCGGGACGGCGTTCATTTCATCGCGCAGGAATACGTCAAAGGTCAAAACCTGCGGCAGTGGATTCAACGGCAGGGAGCTTTAACGCCGCGGCAATGCTTTCACGTGTTGCGGCGAGTCGCTTCCGCGCTGCACAAAGCGGCTCAGACCGGCATCGTACATCGCGACATCAAGCCCGAGAATATTCTGCTCGGGCAGTCTGGCGAAGTGAAGGTCGCCGATTTCGGATTGGCTCGCCTGCAATCGCTGTCGCCGAATGTGAATCAAACGCAGGAGGGCATCGCGGTCGGCACGCCGTTGTACATGAGTCCCGAGCAGGTGGAGGGGCGGGCAGTCGATCCGCGTAGCGACTTGTATTCGCTTGGCGCGACCGCCTACCACATGCTAGCCGGCCGGCCGCCGTTCGAGGGCGACACGGCGTTGGCGATCGCCGTCCAGCACTTACGGAATGAGCCGAAGCCGTTGTTGGACGCCCGTCCGGATTTGCCGCCCGAACTCTGCCGGATCGTGCATCGCCTGTTGGCGAAAAGTGTCGAAGATCGCTATCAGCAACCGGTGGAATTGCTACGGGACCTGCGTTCCTTCGCCGCTGGCTATCAAGCGCACGACAGTTCCTGGGATGCCGATGGCGATGTTTGGGAAGCGGGTGTGGATCTGGGAGGCGACGCCGGGCCTGTCGCATTGTCAACGGGCAGCGGAGCGATTCAGGCCTTCGCTCCGACGAGATCGGCGATCACGATGCGGCTATCCACCGTCATGGCCAACACCGCGTCTGGCGCCCCGCGATCGCCCACGTTATCCCCATGGCTGCTAACTGCCGTGATGGTGACGCTGGGATTGCCGGCGGGAATGGCTGCCGCGTGGTGGAGTCGTCCGCGTTCGGTGCTCGCTCCTGCCGAGATCGCGATGTCGCGCGACGTGGTGCGAAAGGCGACGGCGCGGGACCAGTTTTTCCATGCGATGCAGGAAGGCACGATCGATGCGTATCGGGCCGTCGAGCAATACTTCCCTGAGGATGCCGATCTGCGGAATTCGTATTACGTACATCGAGCCCGTCAGCAACTTGGCGAGGCGTACTTGAAACGAAACGATCTGACGGCCGCGGAGGCGATCTATCAAATGCTGGCAAACGCCAATCCGCAGAGTGACGCCGCGTTCGCTGCCAGTGGTCGGATTGGTCAAGCGAATATCGCCGAGATGCGCGGGGAACGCGCGGCGGCCGAATGGCACCTAACGGGACTACTGCCGCTGCTGGGAAACATTCCAGACCCCGTGAGGGCGCAGTTGCGGCAACAGTTGAGCAAGAACTTGCGCCCAGCCTTCGACCAGATGGTGCGGGATCAAAACGGCGGCCAGTGACCGGAGGGGATTGACAATCCGAGTTCGCTCGGCAAAATACGGCGACATCGTTGCTGGTCCCTTCGTCTAGAGGCCTAGGACTCCGGGTTCTCAGTCCGGCAACAGGGGTTCGAATCCCCTAGGGACTACTCGAAACAGGCGAGCTCATGGAGCTCGCTTTTTTCGTATTCATTCAGCGAGTTTTGCGGTTCCACCCCGTGGAAATCGCTTTCGCGGGTCCGCCGATCAAATCCCTTGGTGACCACCAAGGCTTTTGACGCTGGCAAGAAACCTCGCTCCAGCCGACGAGAGGAATGGATTGGAACCCATGATCCACGAACGGCGCATGCAACGCTGGAGAGCGTTCGACCGCGACGACAGCAAAACAGCGACGACGCGATGGCGATTAACTGACGATCGCGACCGGACCTAGGAGAAGTAGACCTGAGCGGAGGATGGGGTATCGCTGAGGAATGACCCGAGCACCGACGCAGGGGCCAAGACCGACGGCGCGGAAGTCCGCCGCAATGCGGACTGCCTCGCCCACAGGTTCGGGATTGGCACCAAAGCGATAAACCTTCGCGGTACGCTGCCGCGATGATTGTGGCAGGAGACCATCACCCTTTAGCGTACACGCAGCCCGCGAAACTCTAACTACCGGTGAACCAGGACACTCAGGCGGTCACCCCCTCCGGGCAGTCGTCCTGCTCGGGCAGTCTTGCCCTTACCCACCAACTGAGTAGCACCAATCCCGAGTGCGGCGCAAGCCCGACCGGCGGCGAGCCGCCTGAGAAATGGCCGTTAGACTGTCCACAGTGGATTGCCCATAGGCGCGGGCATTTTTCCGGCTTTTGTTCTTGTTGCCATTTCGCCGCTCAATCGGCTGGCCAAGGTGCGGATGTCGTCCGTTTCCTGGCCCTTCAGGGACGAACGCAAGCTCTGCCATATCAGTTCCGAAACCTATTCCTGCGAATGGGTTGTGGATCGTATCTTTGGCGTGGCGAGACAATTACCACACTTAACGTGTGGTATTAAGCAATTAAGCCATCCACGGTAGACAGTCTAGGACCGATTTCATGGTGCGAGCCGGCCCGACCGAGCTCGGAATTCTCGCATGTTTGGCAGCGATCGGAGGGCAAACCAGCACCGTCCGCGGTGTCCCAGCCCTGACAGCGAGCAAGATTGGGGCGTAGGTCCCCTTTAGTCAGGCCTATTCACCCCAGATTCACACACAACCCTTCCGCGGAAGGGTGGTCGTATCACGGTTTCTCCTTCGCTTCCTCCATTAGCGCGCAGCAACACCCGCAGCCGTCCAAAGACAGCTTTTTTGAGGGATGTCGTCCCCGAATCAAGCGGTTGCTGTCACCATCCGAAGACTCTGAGACCGAGTCGCCGAACTTTGGACGAGCAGATCTGACCGCTCGCCGTGGCTACCGAATGGACGGAGTCTCGTCTGCGACGAAGCGTCGACAATCCCGGCGCATCGACGCGGCAACCTCCGCCAGCCATCGGAAACGTGGCACGATGATCTCCACCGCGTCCGACCACTTGGCAGCGTCCAATCCGTATCGCAACCACTCAGAGGGCAGCTCAACGGGAACTTCCAACGCGGCAGTCTTCAAAGCCGCTTTGTGCCCCGCCCGCGCGACGTTGGCCTGAAGCCAGTCCAAGTAGACGTCCAGCGGAATCCGATTGAACAACGGCGAGTTCTTCGCGTCTCCGGACCGACCGGCCGAAAAATCCGTGTCGACAATCGCGGCCTCAGGCGACGCCTCAATGGCTTCGCAACCCGCATCAGTTGCTGCCTCGCCATCCGCTACCTCGCCATCCGCTGCCTGGGCATTCACTGCCTGGGCATTCACTGCCTGGCCATCCGCTGCCTGGCCATCCACGACCTCGTCGGCCATCAACTCGCCCTTGATCGACTCGCGGCTTACCGACGAAG
>CAIXSC010000845.1 GCA_903921945.1 uncultured Planctomycetaceae bacterium | reverse complement strand
ATCGCCCGCAATCGCTGGGCAATCCATTCCCGGCGATGGTCCAGCTCCAGTCCGCCAGTGGTGCGATCGCGGAAAGAACTCCGGCGAACACAGCGACTACTGCAGTGGTAAGTGCCGACTCGCCTCTCATCAATGAGCCGTCGGCGCGTACTACGGGGCATGGGGAAGTCTCCTTCTCCCAAAGAACATGCCCCACGCATGACATCACTTGTCAGTCCAAGACGAAGCCGAAGCGGAAACCAAACGGAATCGGATCGGAAATCGAACGGGCCGAATCCGAACGGGCCGAATCGCCGTCGACCCATCCACTCCAATGGCCAGCCTACAGCCTCACGGAAATGTTTCGCAGCAGCCCTCGATTTGACCAGATCACACGCGAAACAATTCCTGGATTTCCTGGAAAAAAACGCTTTGCTCGAACCCCGCACGCCCCTTTGGATCCTTGATTGAGCCGGCTTAACCCGCTCGGACCTCTCCCCTTTTCGCCTTGTCTCACATCAAGCTCTTCTTTACCCTCCGCCGTTGGCGACCAAAGGGTCGCTCGACAATTAGCCAATCAACAATGGCCCAGTCCAGAATTACCCAGTCCAGGATTACCTAGGCCACGATTACCCAGTCAACACTTACCCAGTCCACGATGCGTTCGTTGACGATTAGCCAGTCGCCAGCCAGGGATATGGCGGCGGTTGTGACAGGAGACCAAGGATGGCTCAGCGGGAAGCGGAATTGCGGGGCGTGTCGGTGGTTGTGCCGATGTACAACGAGGCGGCGAACGCCCGTCCGTTCTGGGAAAACCTGTCAAGCGTGCTCGACGCGTATGGCCAGCCCTACGAAATCATTTTTGTCGACGACGGCTCGCGGGATGGAACGGTGGACGAACTGCGGGCTTTGGCCGCCGCCGATCCCCACGTGAAACTGGTGCTGTTTCGCCGGAATTACGGCCAAACGGCCGCGATGCACGCGGGCATCCAGCACGCGTCGCTGGACGTCGTCGTGACGATGGATGGCGATCAGCAGAACGATCCCCGCGATATTCCGATGATGGTCGAAAAGTTGTCGGAGGGTTTCGATCTGGTACATGGGTGGCGGAAGGACCGGCAAGACGCGCTGGTCAACCGCAAGATTCCGTCGCGGATCGCCAACTGGTTGATCTCGCGAGTGACTCGCTTCCCGATCCATGATTTGGGTTGCACGCTGAAGGCGATGCGGCGGGAAATCGCCCAGGAGCTTGAGCTGTACGGGGAAATGCATCGTTTCATCCCGATCCTGGCTCACCAGCGGGGCGCGCGGTGCGTCGAGGTTGTCGCTCGCCATCACCCTCGCCGACTTGGCCAAACCAAGTACGGCATCTCCCGCACATTCCGCGTCGTGCTGGATTTGATGACCGTCACCTACTTGCTTCGGTACTTCGCCAGCCCGATGAAGTTGTTCGGAATGGCCGGCTTGTTTACGTTCGCGGTCACGGCCGTCGCGGCCGCCACGACCCTCGGGATGAAAATCGCGGGCGGAGTCGACATGACTGGCAACCCGCTTCTGTTGTTGACCGCGATGTCGATGTTTGTCAGCGTGCAGTTTTTCAGCCTTGGGTTGTTGGGCGAGGTGAACGCGCGGATCTACTTTTCGGACACGTCGAAGTCGAGCTACGCGGTCCGCGAGCTCATCAACTTCGAACGCGACTACACCACCGTGCGGCTGCCGCGAACCGCCTGATTGCCCCGCCGACGGGCGCCAACTTCTGCTAGCATGGGTCGGCTGTTCGTCTTGGAACCGTCGAAGCAACTCCCATGAGCCACACATCTCCGCGACTTCTGGACCAGTTGCGTCGCGTCGTGCGTCGCGGCCGCATTCTGACAGCGCCCGCGCAGCTTGCCGGTTACGATGCGGACGGGTTGGGCTACAAGACGTTTCGTCCCGATGCGGTTGTGATTCCCGCCGACGCCACCGAACTGGCCGCGTTGTTACGGGACGCGCGAACCCTTGATGTGCCCGTGACGATGCGCGGGGCTGGCACATCGCTTTCGGGCGGGCCGGTCGCGGCGCAGGGCGGGATCGTGGTCCACACCTCCGCGATGCGCCAGGTCAAACAAATCGCTCGCAATGATTACTGGTGTGAAGTCGAGTGCAGCGTCGCGCTCAATCAATTGGACGCCGCCTTGGCGCCGCATGGCCTGATGTATCCGCCTGATCCTTCGAGCGGCCCGGTCTGCACGCTCGGCGGCAACGTGGCGATGAACGCGGGCGGCGCGCACTGTTTCCGCTATGGCGTGACGAGCAATTACGTGCTGGGCGTCGAAGCGGTGCTGCTGGACGGCCACGTGCAACGATTCGGCGGACCGGCCGGCGGGCGCGGCCCTTGGCGCGAAGACTGGAAGCGCTTGATGGTCGGCTCCGAGGGCACCCTCGCCGCCTTCACGCGATTCTGGCTGCGTGTTGTCCCGCGTCCCGAGAAAATGTGGACGTACCGCGCCACCTTCGCGGACCTGCGATCCGCCGAGCGCGCGATCCTCGCGCTCGCGTCGCACGCGTCGTTTCCCGTGGCGATCGAACTGATGGATCCTCGCTGTGTGGCGATGGTCGAAAACAGTCCGATGGCCGTTGGACTGCCCAAAGATTCGTTCTTGATTGTGACCGAGATCGACGGCCCCGCGGTTCTGGTCGACGCGCGGGCCGAAGAAGTCGCGGCGTTGCTCCGAACGGCCGGGGCCACAGGCGTCGAATGGAGCGACGACGAGACGCAACGCAAGAAGCTGTGGAAGGCACGCAAGGTCGCAGGCGGCTTGATGGGCCAAATCAGCCCCGATTTCCTGGTCCAGGACGCGGTCATTCCCAAGAGCGCGCTGGCCGATCTGCTGCAACTGGTTTACGACGAAGCGGACGCGGCCGGCCTGCCGGCGGTCAACGTGTTCCACGCTGGCGATGGCAACCTCCATCCGAATTTCCTGTTCGACTCGCGAAAGCCCGGCGACTTGGAAAAGGTCGAGGCGATCAGCAAGCGGCTGATGCAACGCGTCGTCGCGGTCGGCGGAACGCTGTCCGGCGAACACGGGATCGGCAACGACAAGACGGCCTATATGCCGCTGGTCTTCGGCGCCGATACGCTTCGCCTGCAGTTGGCGGTGCCGCGCGTCTCCAATCCGCGGCATCAACTGAACCCGCTGAAAGTGTTCGCCGCGCGCAGCTTCGCCACGGCTGGAACGAGCAAACCGGCGGCGCATCCCGAAAAAATCCCGCTCCGCGATGTCACGCCATGGTTCACGCCGTTCCTGGACGCCATCGATGGCGTGATTTGCCTGTCGGCAACCGCGACAGCCGCGGAACTGGAATCGCTGCGGGCCTCGCATTCCCTGCGATTCCCCCTGTTACTCGATGGCGCCGCGTCGCTGCGCGATCAAGTCGCATCGAGCGGCTTCGCGCCGGCCTCCTCGCGCTTCGGGCCGTTTTGCGACAACATTTTGGGCATGAACTGGCGACTGCCTTCGGGGCAGGTTGTGCGAATCGGCGAGCGGGTGGTGAAGTCGACGACGGGGTACGATTTGCTGCGGTTCCTGATGAACTCGCAAGGCGCATTCGGCGAACCGGTGGATTACGTGCTGCGGTTGCGGCCCGATTGCGGCCATTCCGGCCAGTTCCGGCTGAGCGGCCCGTTCGACGAGCTATCGCAGGCCATGTCACGTTTGCTCGCCACCTGCTGGATGCATTGGTTCGACTCGGTCGATGTGCTCATGCCGCCGGGCGGCGAGTCGTGCGAAGCGCGGATCGCGTTGAACTGCCCGGAAGCGGAATGGCCGGTGTATGCCGATTTCGTAGGGCGAATCGCGGCCGACCAACGCTTGACGATGAACACGTCAATGTCGCCGCCAACACGCGTCGAGGATTTCGACGGCTGTCCCGATATCGCCTTCAAGACAACACCAGCGCGGGTGCTCGCCTTGGCGCGGGAACTGGCGGTGGAGTCGGGACTGCGGTGTGTCGCCCTCTGCTACAACGGCGTGGTCCATGGCTACTTCTCGGATACGGAAAGCGGCGCCGGCGCCGCTGATCCGGCGACACGTGTCGCCGCGCTGACCACCCGGCACGCGGCCCAACTGTTCGAGACGGGTGGCGATTGGCAATCCCGCCACCTCCCGCGCACCGCGACCCAACCATTGGAACGCGATTGGCTCGAGACGCTCACCCGCGAATTCTCCCGGACTTGAATCCGCCGATGACATTACCTACCGAACCCGCCGAGCAGCGCGACTTGTTGACCCGCTGCGTTCACTGCGGCCTATGCCTGGAAGTTTGCCCGACCTATCAGATTTCCGGCGAGGAAAACAACTCGCCGCGCGGACGGCTGCGCCTTTGGCGGGAGGAGGCCGAAGGACGTCTGCCCCGCGATGAATGGACCGCGAAGTACACCGCCGAGTGCGTGGGGTGTCTCGCGTGCGAGCCAGCGTGTCCGGCGAACGTGCCGTATGGCGAAATCCTCGAAATCACTCGCCATCAGCATGTGGAACAAGGACGAGCGAATCCGCCAGTGTGGTTGCGGTTCGCGGCAGCGCTCGCGGCGCGGCCGAAGCTCTTCAGTTGGCTCGCAACACCTGTCCGTGCATTGCGGCGATGGGGCGTGCCGGCGCACCGATTCTTGTTTCGCGGCAATCCGCCGATGTGGGGCTCCACCGCCGCCTACGCCCAGTGGTGTATGGAAAAGTACCAGCCCACCGGGCCGACGGTCGCGTTATTGACCGGCTGCCTGATGGAGGCCGTCTTCCGCGAACTCAACTTCGCCACCGTGCGGGTGTTGGCGAAAAGCAATGTGCGGGTCGTTGTCCCCGCATCCCAGGGCTGTTGCGGCGCGATGCACGAGCATCTTGGTGTCGCCGGCGTGGAAACTTTGCGATCCCGCAATCGTTCGGCTTTCAACTCCGGTCAGTTCGACGCGATCGTCGCGAATTCCTCGGGGTGCGGGTTGGCTTTGGGAAAGACGATGCGCGGCGAGGCTGGCCCGCCGGTGCGCGACGTGCTCGAGTTTCTCGGCGAGCAGTTTACGCGGCAGCCGCCGAAGTGGGAGAAGCGTTCGCCGAGCGCGCGGGTTTACGTCGACCTGCCGTGCCACTTGGTACACGGACAACGTGTCGCCGAGATCCCCCGCGCGGTGCTCGACGCCACCGGCTTGTCTTGGGAGTACGCTCCCATGGCTCGCGATTGTTGCGGCTCGGGTGGCGTGTACAACCTGCAGCGTCCACTCAGCGCCCGCGAGATTCTCGCCCGCAAGGCGGAATTCCTTAACGACGCGGCGGGCGATCCCGTGATTCTCGCCACCAGCAACCACGTCTGTCTGATGCAGTGGTACTCGGCCCGCTCGACCGGATTGGTTCGCAAACCGTTTGAAACCAAACACGTCATCCAGTTGCTCGACGAGGCGTTGGCTTGACGGCTTAAGGATGTGGTCGCGAATCGATCGGTCGGCAAGCCGCGACGTGCGCCGCCGCCTCGCGAAACCGGTCCGGTCGTCCGATCGCTTACCGCTCCCGGGAAGCTCGATCCGATCGAACGATTCCCGATCAAGACGAACTCGACAAGTTGCCGACCTTCAGGGACTGCCAAGATGCGGGAACGCGAACTCCAACCGCCGGCCGCGATGCCCGGCCCCCTGCCGGTTCCATCGTCTCGAAACCTAACCAGCGGGCGGCAGGCGGGGCGACCTTTGCGCGTCGTCTATCTCACTGCGGGCGCGGCCGGCATGATTTGCGGCAGTTGCCTGCGTGACAACACGTTGGCGCGGGCGCTGACTCAGGCCGGCGTCGACATCGAATTGGTGCCGACCTACACGCCGATCCGCACGGACGAGCCGGATGCGAGCGGTTCGCGAGTGTTCCTGGGTGGCTTGAATGTCTATTTCGATCAAAAGATTCCCGGCTTTGCGTGGCTGCCGAACTGGCTCACCGGCTGGCTCGACCGCCCCGGCTTGTTGCGGTGGGCGACATCGTTCGGCATTCAAACAGACGCCCGCGATCTCGGCGCGCTCACGGTTTCGCTGTTGCGCGGCAGCCGAGGGCGTCAACGGCGCGAGATCGAACGGCTCGTGAACTGGCTCGCGTCGCGGCCAGAATGCGATGTCGTGCATTTCTCCAACCTGATGATCGGCGGCTGCATCCCACGCTTGAAAGAGCGGCTCGGTTGCCGCGTCGTGGTGACTTTGCAGGGGGACGACATCTTCCTCAACGAACTGCCATCGCCTTTCCGCGAACAAGCCGAAGCGGAAATGCGTCGCCTCGTCGCGGACGTCGATCGCTTTATCGTGAACTGTCGCTTTTACGGCGAAGCGATGGGACGGCGATTCGCGATTCCGCCCGAGAAGCTGGAAGTGCAACCGCTGACAATCGACACGGCGGACTTCGCAGGCGAGCGGCCTGAGCGAACCGGCCCTGACCGGTGCATCGGCTACTTGGCGCGGCTGGCGCCGGAAAAGGGCCTGGCTGTGCTCGTCGACGCCTTCCTCAACCTGCGATCGCGGCCGGGAACCGAGCATATTCGCTTGCGGATCGCCGGCTGGATGGGCGACCATCGCCGCGAGTTTGTCGATGCGCAGAAAGCGAAATTGCAAGCCGCCGGCTTGGAGAGTTCCGTCGAGTTTCTGGGAGAGGTGGACCGCCAAGGCAAGGTCGACTTTCTGCGCGGCGTCGACGTGTTGAGCGTCCCGGCCACCTATGCCGAACCCAAAGGTCTGTACGTGCTCGAAGGCTTGGCCGCCGGCACACCCTATGTGCAACCCGCGCATGGCGCCTTCCCGGAGATCCGCGAGCGTCTCGGAGGCGGACTGCTCGTCGACCCGAACGATCCAGCGCGGCTGGCGGATGGCTGGGAACGCCTGCTCAACGACGATTCCTTCCGCGAAAAACTCGGTCGGGAAGGCCAAGCCGCCGTGTGTCGACTCGCAAGTTCCGCCTATCTCACGCAACGCATGCTCGAGACTTACGCCGAAGTTTTACAGTCCGGCCCGCGCTCCGAAGGAAACTCGCTCTCGACAAGTGGCGCTGCGGACGAAAGGCGATAACGTCGGACATACGACCGACCGACGTGCTTCAATGCCTTGCGCGCCAACGCACGCGCGTCAAAGCACGCGCGTCAAAGCGTCGCGCGTCAAAGCATCGCGTGAACGCTGGCGGCGCTTCATCGCCATCGATCGCGGTCGGCTCGCGCGATCTGATGGGGATGCAGGGCCCTTGATGCACCGCTCCCCGTCCAGTGCCCACCTGGAGCGCATTTTTCTAAAGATCGCGATTTCTTATCTATCTTTCAAAAAACGGGCCTCAGGTCGATGATCCCGGCGTGAACTCCATCGCACCTGCCCTTCGAGCGATCAAGGAGTGAAACATGAGCGATTCTCACGAGTCTCATTTCGGTGGACTCAACCTGAAACTTGCGTAGAGCGTCACCGTCTGTTCACCACGGGCGAAAAAATCGGCCGGGCCGACAAATCTGACAAAGCTGGGGAACTGCTCGTAACGTGGCCCCGAACGGGTGCGGGATCGCGTTACACCAGCCTGTTCTTCGGCAAATCCGGAAAAGTTTCTTGCCCGTGGAAATGGGTGGACTATCCTTGACCGGAAAACTTTCCATCGGTGTACGCGCGGACTCGTGTTGGCGGCATGAGTCGGCGTGGTGGGCCTCTCGTTTTTGGACTAACTCACTATGCGCTTCCGCGACTTAGGTTTCCGCGCGAAACTATTCACGTTGGT
>CAIXSC010000844.1 GCA_903921945.1 uncultured Planctomycetaceae bacterium | reverse complement strand
CGCGGCGAAGGCCGACGTCACCAGGAACAACGTCGCGGTGATCGTCGCCGCGGTGACGCCCGCGCGGCGCGAGGTTTCGAATCGACGGCCTCGGCTCGACGTCGGGAACAAGTGGGCCGCGCACCGGCGAAGCAGCGTCTGTCGCGGTTGCCGGAGACGGATGAAAGAGAGGTGGCTCATAGCGATTCGTTCACAGATCCGATGGTGAATGGCGAAGCAATCCAGAGACGGAGCAACGAGGACAACGAGACGACTTCAGCGCGGAGGGACGATGTCGAGAGATTGCCACGACGTTGAATGACCAACCTTTACCGAAGTTCCCGCAGATGTTTCACGACCGCGGTGGGCGCGTCATCGACGGACCCGGGGAATAGCGAGAGTGCGGCGGTGGCCTTGGCCGCTTCGTAGGCGCCGACCACCAGTGGCGGCGCGGCGGGGCCCTCGCCGGCAAGCCAAAGGGCGTGCGGCGCGTTGAGTGCCAACATGCCGGGCAAGTCGTCGTATTTCGCGCCGCCTGGCAGGAAGTTGGGATGGCGGAACTCTTCCAGCTTGCCAAACCGGAATCCGCGAGTGTTGACGGCCAACCCGTCGACCGCGGCTCCGCCAAGCACGCGCGCGGCGATCGCGACCGCTGCCGTATCGTCCAAGGCGACGACATCGAGCCGCCTGGTTTGCGGTTCGCGACCGCGAAGATACGCGACCGCGTTCAGCACATCGTGAACGCGGCAAGCGAAGATGGAGTGATTGAAGCCAAGCGTGTAGCCCGCGAACTCGCGCGGGTTCGCGACCTTGGGAGTGGCGGCGAGCGGCTGGCCATTCGCTAGGAATTCGCCTTGGTACAGCAGATCGATACCGGCGACCGCGATACCCGCCTGGAGCAACGCGAGCACTTCGGGTGCCGGTCGCTGGTCGGCCGTGAAATGAGCCGACTTCCCCTGTTGGTCGAGCCACAGCACTACGCGACCGTTCGCGCGTTCCGGGAGGAACAGCGAGAGCGGCGATTCCTCGCCCCGCGTCTTGTGACGGAGCAGTCCGCCTTGCCAGCGGTATCCGTCGCCGACGGCGGTCGCGGTTTCCGTGAACGATAGATCGGAGGCCGCAGGCAGTTTGCGGCCCAGCAACGCGGCAACGCCTTCGCCGGCCAAGGCGCGGTAGCGCGCGAGCGACTCGGTGTCGCGCGGCGCGGCTGCCGCGAGTTGCCTCCGAGCGTCGTCGGTCCAAACTCGCAGCAAGCGCCGTTCAAACTCGGGACCGCTGGGAGGTGCGGGATGATCCTTGTCCCAGACGGTCATCTCGTCGCGCGACAAGCGGCGGTAATCCTGTTCCACGATCGGGGCGGGCAAGCCCAGCTTGAGATGTTTGTTGAACCAGCCGTACATCGCGGCGCGATTGACGTAGTTGTAATTGTGTCCGAAATGCACGGTCGCCTTGAGCATGACGTTGTCGGCGGCGCCGAGCAGCGCGTAATGCTTCTTCAATTCGGGGAACCCCTTGGTCTCCATCTCGCGTGTCCAGTCGTTCGCGGACGAGAGGCCTTGTGGCTTGGGCGCGAACATCGCGGCGAACTCGACGTTCCCCGTGTCGATGCGCAGCAAACTGCAGTTCTCGCAAGTGCAGCCGCCTTGCATCGCGGTGGAGACCATCACCGCCGGATAGATGACGGCGGGGCGCGGATCGAGCGCGCCGAGGATCATCGTTTGCGTGCCACCGCCGCTCGCGCCGGTGACGCCGATGCGGGACGTGTCGACGTCCGGCAACGAAGCCAGAAAATCAAGGGATCGGATTGAATTGTAGGTTTGCAGCCCCATCACGGATTGGGCATGCGCCTCGGCACGCGCACTGAAGAGGCCCCAGTTCTCGACGGTGTTCATTTCTGGACGTTGCTTGGCGAAGCCATGAGCCAGCTCGAACGGGATTTGCGTGCTGTCGGCATAGCCGATCATGTCGTAGTGGAAGACGACGCAGCCCATGCGGGCCAGCGTCACGCACCGTGCTTGCAGGACGCTGCGGCCGCCCTCCTCGAAGCGCTCCGCCCCGTCGACGATCTCCCGCCGCACCGCCTCGAGGCCCATGTCGTAAAAGCGGCCGTTGGGCCAATGGCCATGCGGACAGAGCACGCCGGGATGTTTTTCCGACTTGCCCGTCGGACTGCCCGTTCCCGCTGGACGATAGAGATTGCCGGTCACGAAAAAGCCCGGAAAACTCTCGAAAAACACCCGTTCCACCGTGTAGCCATCGCGCACGACCTTGCCGTGAATGACAGGGTTCAGCGGCGTCGGGAGCGGCATCGGCCAAAGTCCCAACGACACCGCCAACTGCCGTTTGACGAACGCTGCCCGCTCCCGCCATTGCTCGATGTTCGCCGACGGCTGGAACGGAAAATAGCCATCCAGATCCTTGGGCGGCGCAAGCCGCGCGTCGGCGGGCAGCTTCCCTTCCGGCAGGACCCGCGGAGGAGCCGCATCGAGCCGGTTCACGGCGGAAAGCAACATCGCCGCGACGAACAGAACGAGCCCCGCAAGCGGTCGCCTGCGAGTGCCACGATCGGTTTCATGGACGGAATCTCCGCGCCGCTCCACTTCGGCCATCAGTGCTTCTCCCGTTACGCGTCGGTCGTGAGGTGTTCGAACCCGCTCCGGCCTAGTCTAAAACGGCGGTCGGGGGAACGCTACCCGCTCCGTGGGTCGGACAACACGTCGGCCAAACCGCGGCCTGGAGACAATTCCATGCGCTCGGTCAGTAGGTTCCTGTCACCCGTTTAGCGATCGGCAACAACAACAAGCTGAGCAGCAAATAGGCCACGACCCAGGGCGCAAGTCCCGCCGCAGGCCAGCCCGGCACCCAGCCCAGGAATCGATACTCGGAGACACTCAATCGCGACTCCATCAGCCGTGATGCGCCGGCACCCGAGCGACTCGCGCCGGCGGGCACTACGGCGGGCGATGGCCGACGTCCATCGAGATACACGGGATGTGCGACCGTTTCCCCGCCGTGTCGCAGTGTCATGGCGAGCGTCGCGGTGTTCGCGGCGGACTGGTCCGCGAACCGTAACTGCCAAACGGCGCGAGCCCAGCCTGGCTGATCGGGGTCGGGGACGGCACGGGCGATGAGCGACGATTCCGGGGTGAACCACGGTTCGGGCACCAAATGCGCGATCCGTCCCACTGACGAGCTCGGAAGGCGGGCGGTGACGGTGTAGACCTTGCCCGGCACGATCGGTTCGTAGTCGAAACGAACCGCCGCCCAGGTGGCGAGCCAAAGCAGCGGGATGAGCACAATCCCCAGCACGCGCAAGTCGACGATCAGTTGCCCCCACCGCACTCGCGCCGCCGTTTGGTCGAAGCGAAGCAGCTCCCCACGGGTCCTGCCAGCGCGTTTCGCTTCGCGTTTGAGTCGCTTCAACACGCGGAGATCGGCGACGCTGCGTCGCAAGCGATCTTGGTTGGCGCACCAGCGCCGGGCAGCGAGGCTCGTGAGCACGGTCGCGAGCGCGAGCGCGATCAGCGCCGCGTCCCGCGGCAGCGCGAGCAACCAGCCGAAGACCGTATCGCCGCTCGACACCAGCGCATCGCCGCCCCGCGCCAGCCATTGCTCGAAATGTTCCGCGATCGACATCATGAACGCGGCTCCAACAGCGTCACGCGGCCGGCGACAGCATCCAGTCGAAGACGGCAGGCCTCGGGAATGCGGCGCAGGGCGTCATCGCACGCGACGGCCGGAATGCCGAAGTCGCGCGCGACGATCGCGCCGTGGGACAGTTGTCCACCTCGTTCCACCACCAACCCGCGAATCCGCGCGAACAACGGCGTCCAACCTGGGTCGGTGCTAGGGCAGACCAGGATCGTGTCGTCCGCCAAATCCTCCACTTCCCGCGGATCGACAATGCACCGCGCCACGCCTTCCACAATCCCGGCTGACAACGGCCGCGCCGCGAACTGGCGTTGTCCCGCCGTGTGGCTCGCGTTGCCTGCGTTATTCGTGTCGTTCGAGTTACCTGCGTTGTTCGAGTTACCTGCGTTGTTCGAGTTACCTGCGTTGGTCGAGTTACCTGCGTTGGTTGTGTTACCTGCGTTGGTCGTGTTGTTCGTATTGTCCAACGCGGTCGAGCCACTTGCGTCGTCGCGGGGCGGGTTTCGCGAGTCGAGTAGGTCGGGCAGGCCGAGTTGCCGGCAGGCCTTCCAGCGACGTTGTCGAGCGGCCAGGGTGGCGGCG
>CAIXSC010000843.1 GCA_903921945.1 uncultured Planctomycetaceae bacterium | reverse complement strand
GGGTCAGGGCACGGACGGCGAAATGGTCGAAGTGCTCGACATGAAGCTCAACGACGTCGTCGAGAAAATTCGCGGCAAGGCGGGCACGATCGTGCGACTCGGCGTGATTTCGCCGGGTTCCGTCGAAACCAAAATCTACGACATCACCCGCGCTCGAATCGAACTGAAAGACAGCGAAGCCCGTGGCGTGATTTTTGAGGATGGCAAGAAGCCGGATGGGTCGCCATTGAAAGTCGGCGTGATCGATCTGCCGAGCTTCTATATGGACATGGATGGAGCGAAGAAGGGGTTGGAGGATTTCAAGAGCACGACCCGCGACGTGCGGAAACTGCTCGACGACTTCAATGCCAAGGGCGTGGACGCCGTCGTGCTTGATTTGCGTCACAACGGTGGCGGCAGCCTTACTGAGGCGATCAGCCTGACGGGCCTGTTCATCGATCAAGGGCCGGTCGTGCAGGTCAAGGATCCGGATGGCCGGGTTCAACACTACGATGATCTGGAACGCGGAATGGCCTGGGACGGACCGCTGGTGGTGCTGACGAGCAAGTTCAGCGCGAGTGCCAGCGAGATTTTGGCCGGGGCCATCCAGGACTACCGCCGCGGCCTGATCGTGGGTGACGAAGCGACTCACGGCAAAGGCACGGTTCAAAGCATGCTCAACCTGGGCGACCAGATCTTCCGCAATCCCGCCAAGGCTCCGAACTTGGGGGCGTTGAAGATCACGATGCAACAGTTCTACCGCCCCAACGGCGACAGCACGCAAAAACGTGGCGTGCTCGCCGATATCACGCTGCCGTCGATCACGACCCACATGGATGTCGGGGAGTCGGATTTGGACTACGCGTTGGCCTTTGACCAAGTGCCGGCTGCGAAGCACGGCAACTTTGAAGGGGTAACAGCCGATTTGGTCACTCGCTTGCAAGCCGCTTCCACGGCGCGGATCGCGAAGTCCGAGGACTTCGGCAAATTGTCGAAGAGTATCGACCGCTATCGCGAGTTCAAGACACGGAAAAGCGTGTCGCTGAACGAAACCGAGTTCTTCGCTTCCCGCAAGGAACTGGACGCCGAAAAGGAAGAAGAGAAGCTGTTCGAAAAGCAAGCCAACGGCAAGCCGCAAAATGAAGTGGTCAAGCGAGACGCTTACTTCAATGAAGTGCTGGCGATCACGGGCGACTACGTCAACAGCCTGAAGACACGGCCGGTCGCGGCGCGGTAGCTCGTCGGTTCAGTGAACACTTGCGGACGGCGATATCCATGGAACGGATACTGGTCATCCAACTGCGGCAGTTGGGCGATACCTTGTTCTCGACGCCGCTGGTCCGTCAACTCCGCCGGCTGCATCCCGCGGCGGAGATTGATTGGCTGTGCCAGGGATTCAATGCGTGCATCCTGCGGCATCATCCTGATATCCGCCGTCTGGAAACACTGCCGCGATCCGCGAAACCGATGACGTTCGCGCGATTAGCCGCTCGGCTGCGAGCGCGGCGGTATGATTTCGTGGTCGACCCGCAAACGCTTTCCAAAACAGCGATTCTCAGCTGGCTATCGGGCGCCCCGAAGCGGATCGGCTTCCGGCGTCCATGGAAGCGGGCGTTCTACACGAAGACACTGGTATGTTCCGGTCCCGAGTATTCGGCCACACGCCGCCTGCGATTGCTTGACGACCCGCGAGTCGATCTCCAAGACACTCGGTTCGACTTCTTCGTCGGCGCCGATGATCTGGCCGCGGCCCAGACCTTTTGTAAGACTCATTTTGATCGGCCGGTGGCGGCGATCTATGGATGCCGTAGCGAATTCACTCGGCACTGGCCTCCCGAAAACTATGCCGCGATCGGCGATCGGCTCGCGAAGAGCGGCTTCCTGCCGTGGTTGGTTTATGGCCCGGGAGAACACGACGCGGCACGGCACATTGCGAGTCTCATGCGCCACCCGGCACTCGTCGAGTACCCATTGGTATCGTTTCCCGTGCTGAAGGAAATCCTGAGCCGCTGCGCTGTGATGGTCACTTGCGATGGCGGTCCCAAGACGGTGGCGGTCGCGGCGGGCACACCCACAGTGACGCTGTACCACGGCGCCCAAGCAGTCGCTTGGAACGTGCCGGGCGAACCGCGTCATCGGGTGGTGACTTCGATCTTCGATGGCCCGCTGGCTACCGCTATGCGCGAAAGGGGATCCGAGGTTTCGATTGGAACCGTGACCGACGCGCCGACGACGAGCGAGATTCCTGTGGACGCGATCTGGAATGAGGTCGAGATGCTACTCGACCACCTGAAGCGAAATGCGGACTTGCTGCCGTCGGCGATCGGGCGTCATCCACGGCGGCCGCGATCAAGTCGGCTGCGTGACCTTGCGATTCGGCATCGGCAGCCTCATCCATTCCCGCCCGAACATGCGTAGCCGCTGAACCGAAGGTGCCGCGTGCGTAGTCCGCGAATCGCGGCCACTCTATACTGCCTACGACTGGCAGATATCCGGAGCGGCGGGCGATGCAAGACCTGGGAGAATACCGCGAGTGGCTCAAAGCGCTGGCGCTGACCCAGATCGCCGCGGATTTGCGTGGCCGCATCGATCCCTCGGACATCGTCCAACTTACGCTTTGCGAGGCGGTGCGCGACCTCCCGCACTCGCCGGACAGAACACGGCCGCGGATGATGGCTTGGCTGCGAACGATTTTGCGGCACAACCTTATCGATGCCTTCCGCAGCCTGAAATATACGCCGCGAATCTCGCTCGACGATTCGCTCGCCATGACCGACGCGAACATGAGTCGCTTTTTGATCGCCGACCAATCGGCTGTGAGCGCCGGCGTTGAGCGGGATGAGCGGGCGTTGGAGCTTGCCGAGCGACTGAAGCAGCTCACGCCCGCGCAAGCCGAAGCGATCCTGTTGAAGCATTGCCACGGCATGACGGTCGAGGAGATATGCCGCCACATGCAGCGATCGCCGGAGGCGGTTGGCGGCCTGCTGAGGCACGGCTTGAGGCGCCTGCGGGAGATCTGGCCGCCCGAGGAGTAGGTCGCACGGCGGGATCTGGATTCAATGCCAGCAGCGGAGAGGGGTATTCCTCGTTTGCCGCCAAGCCGAAGGCGCTGGCTGGGTCGGAAGCGGGATTCAATATCGCCAGCCGGTTTCGGCTGGCTGAGTTGGCAGTGCGATTCGATGTCGCCAGCCGGTTTCGGCTGGCTGAGTTGGCAGCGCGATTCGATGTCGCCAGCCGGTTTCGGTTGGCTGAGTTGGCAGCGCGATTCGATGTCGCCAGTCGTTCGGTGGGTGGGCCCGGCCGTCGCACGGCTGGCGATCGGGTTCTGACCGCCCATGAATCTGCGATGCAACCTAATATTCCGCCATTGTTTGCGGAAGATCGAACGGTATTGGCGGTAAACGAAGCCGGTGGGATTGCGTTGAACGCCAGCTTGGCTT
>CAIXSC010000842.1 GCA_903921945.1 uncultured Planctomycetaceae bacterium | reverse complement strand
GCTCGCGCTTTCCTTGACGATGCTCGCCCACTTGCTGGTGATCGCCAGCGGCTTCCTGCCAACGTTTCGTAGCCGGCACAACGAGCCTGCCGCCGCTTCGATGGCCTAGCCATCCAGCCGCGTGACAACATCATGAACGGGGAATCGCGCTGCGGATTCCCCGCGTCGATGATTCCCGCGTCGATGATTCCCGCGAGGTGGAGTCGCAGTCCGGATTTCCGAGAGGCGTTTCCGGGAGGCGTGTTACGGCGCGAACGAGGGCGACTCGTCGCTCAACCGCGCGACTAACTCCCGGAGCTTCGTTTCCAAAGCGGCCATCACGGCGTCCTCTTTCGCGCCGCGTTCGCGTTCGGCCGGCACCGCAATCGCTGGCGCGACTTCGATGATCGCCTTTAGGTCGCCGTGAATACGCGCGCGGCCGATCATGTCCTCTTCCAGCCGTTCGAGCGTCTCCAAGACGCGATCGATCGTCGGACGGGAAACGAGATAATCGCCCGGATAGCTCAGCAGATATTGCGCGATATGCAAGGCTTCCAGTTGCTGCGAGTACCGCTCGGCGTCCGCGGCTTCGACACCGCGTGTCGCTTTCTTCCGAGCGGCCGTCGCCTGCTCGATCATCCGCGGCACGATGCGGCTCCGCACGCCGCGGATGCGTTGCGCGAACGGACCTGGTTGCGGTTCGCCCAGCCACTCGGCTTCGAGCGGCCGGAGAATGCCTTCAACCAACCGCTCGATTCGTTCTTCGCGCGTTCCGCCATGCGCGATTCCCAGATATTCCAGTTCCTTGAGCGTCAGGAAGACGCGTTGAAACTCCAAGAGTCGCGGCAGCGGATCAAGGTGCCCGCGACACTGCCAACCAAGCCGGCGTTCAAGGTCGTCGAGCGTCTCGCGACAGGCGCGCAGAATGTCGCCTCGATACCGGTACTTGATCCCCACCGGATGAATCACCACCTTTCCCTGGCCCGCCTTCTCCCGCCGCTTGGCAGCCGCGCGCGCGATGAAGCCGACGCCATCCAGCAGCGGATGCAGATGGTCGTTGGTCCGCGAGGTGGCGCCTTCGGGGAACACGATGAGCGGCCGCTTCGCCTCCGCGACCACGTCCACCGCCATATCCAACGACCGGCGGTCGATGCCTTCCCGGTAAACACTGAACGCCCCCATCCGCCGGATCGCGAACTTCTGAAACCACCCCTCGTTGAACAAATGCCAACTCGCCATCGCGAAAACATGCGTGCCGGCCGCCTTCGCAAGCCACCCCATGACCAGCGGATCGGCGGTGCGGGCATGGTTCGGGCAGAGCAGAATGCCATGGCCGGCGTCGAGCGATTCGCGGAGCAACTCCACGCGGCGGCATTCGCGGTCGACGATTCCCTCTTTGGAGCGCAAGTGCAGACCGTACAGTTCAAACCATTGGATGAACGACGGCCACGCGTCGCCAGCGTAGGGCGGAACGAATTCGTAGGGACGATTGACTACGACGTGGGGCATGGCGAATCACGGGCCGCAACGCGGACTGGCCGGTCCGCGCGGAACCTGGGATGCGTGGCGTAGGGGAAGTCCGCGGCGCTCCAACCGCCGCTCCAGCGATCCTACGATCGTAATAAATAGCCGTCGCGCACGAAATATGAAGTTTCACGACGACTTCTCCGATCCCGGTCCGCATGCCACCTCGTCGCAAGCTCGCCGCGCCAGCCGCCCGACTCACGGAAAACCCCAACGTCTCCTGGGTCGACGCGTTTTTGAACTACCTGCGGACCGAATGCCATCTGTCGGCCAATACGCTGGCCGCTTACGGACGCGATCTCCGCCGGTTCCGCGGTTGGCTCGGCAGCCGCCCGGCCGCCGAACTCACCATTCGCGATCTGTCGGACTACGTCGCCTGGCTGCATGAACGCGGCTTGGCGCCGGCCAGCACCGCCCGCCATATCGCGTCGCTGCGCACCTTCTTCCGCTACCTGCAACTGGAAGGCCTGCTCAAGGAAAACCTCGCCGAGCTGCTTGGCAGCCAGAAACTCTGGGAACGGGTCCCCGAGGTGCTCACGCCGGCCCACATTCAACGTTTCCTCGCGGCCCCGACCGCCGGCGATGCGTTTTGGCGCCGCGACCGCGCCTTGCTCGAACTGATGTACGCCACCGGCTGCCGCGCCTCGGAGGTCAGCGACCTGAAACTCCGCGATATCCGCCTCGATGAGGCGCACTGCCTCTGCCAAGGCAAAGGCAACAAACAACGCGTTGTGCCGCTCGGCCAACCCGCCATCGAGGCCGTCCGCACCTACCTTGCCACCGAACGCCCGCAACTAAACGCCCGCGGCGACGCGGAATGGCTGTTCCTCACCCGCTCCGGACGACGACTCCGCCGCGAAGCTGTTTGGGAACTGGTCAAAAAATACGCCTTGCGGGCCGACATCCCCATCTCGACCCACCCGCACACCCTCCGCCACAGCTTCGCCACCCACCTCCTCGCCGGCGGCGCCGACTTGCGGCAAGTCCAGGAAATGCTGGGCCATTCCAGCATCGCAACCACCCAAATCTACACCCACGTCGACGCCTCTCGACTGCGTAAAGTCCACGAAAAATACCACCCCCGAGCGTAGCGGCCGAGTCTGTTCCGATTCGCCGTCGATCGCCATTCCAGCCGACAAGCTGAATGGTTTGGGGACCATGATCCTCGAACAGCGTAATCCATAGCTGGAGGAAGCTCGGGCGCGACGACAGCAAATCAGGGCCGCCGCGAAAGCGGTTGCCTGACTGCCGCGCTCCCAGTTTCGGGTTTGGCACCGACGCGATAAATCTCCGCGGCCCGGTGCCGCGACCCTCACGGCAGGATGCCATCACCCTTTCGCGAACTCACGGCCCGCGAAATTCCAATGGCCGGTGAACCAGGACACCTGAGTCGAAGCGCATCGTTTCGCCAGACCCCAACTGACTCCGGGAATTTTTTCGGGTCCCCGACTTAGGTTCAATCGTCACACCACCGGCGAGCGTAACACGCCAATGCCGTCGATCGCGGCTTCGAGCCAATCGCCAGGTTTCACGTAGGTGCCCGTGGTGTTGCCGACGCCGGCGGGAGTGCCCGTCGAAATGATGTCGCCCGGTTCAAGCGTCACGAAGCTGGAAATGAACTCGATGACGGCCGCGACGGGGAAAATCATCAAGGCGGTGGAGGCGTCTTGGCGAGTTTCGCCATTCAGTTTGAGTCGCATCGGAAGCGTCTGCGGATTCGGGACGTCATCCGCCGACACGACACACGGTCCGCATGGGCAGAAACTGTCGTGCCACTTGCCGTGCAGCCAATCGAAGAAGACATCCTTCTCGCGTTTTTTTCGTTGCGGATTGGGATGGAATTTGCGGTCGGAGATATCGTTGATCACGGTGTAGCCGGCCACGTAGCGAAGCGCGTCCGCTTCGCGGACGCTTTTGCAGACGCGCCCAATGACGACGGCGAGTTCCAATTCCCAGTCGATCGCGCGGGGCGAAACGCCCGGGATACGGACAGGCTGGCCGGGGTTGGTCAGCGTGGTCGTGGGCGGCTTCATGAACACATAGGGAAAGGTCTCGGCTCGTTCCGCCGCGACCCCGCCGCCTTCCTTGATGTGGTCGGCGTAATTGCCGGCCAGCAGGAACAGTTTGTTGGGGCGGGGAAACGGCACAAGCAGCTGGACGGAGTCCAGCGACTGTCGCAGCGTGGCGAGCGACGCTCGGGCGGCATCGCTGCCGAGCCATTCGTGCAGGGTGCGAACCGCCGAGGCAGCGGAGCCGTCCGGTGGCAGCAGTTCCAGCAGCGAGTCGCCCGTGGGCAGGTCAAGCGTGCGGCCGGTCGACGACCGATACGCGGCGGCAGCGGCCGCGATCGGCGTCACACCTTGCTCCGCATAGAACCCGGCTGTTGGCCCTGAGGAAGATTGGAATCGGCACAGTCGCATCGTCGGGCCTTTCGTGGAAAGCAGGAAGCGAATGAAGCGACGGGCACGCGCAACAAGAATCGAGCGGCGGCTGTCGGCGGCCATCGCAAAGCGAAATCGTAATCCGCTCGGCTTACCTCTCCCAGAGTGGCTCCCGTCGACTGATTGTCATCCGATCGCTTTCCCCGTGACCGAAGCGGCGAGTCCTCCTGCCGCCGCAGTTTGTCATTTTTGCTGTTCGTACTTCTTTCCGCCGACTCAAGCTGTGCCGCATCCAACTCGCCAACGCCGCAGTTCGTCATTTTTGCTGTTCGTACTTCTTTTGATACTTCCGCCAGAGCGTCTTGTGACGATCGTTCAGCGACACTTGGCGCCCCTGAATGTAGGCGTCGACGATTTGAGTCGGCGTCTCCAACGGGTCGCCGGAGGCCACAAACAGTGTCGCGTGCTTGCCGACGGCGAGCGATCCGACCTCGGCCGCGACTCCCAGGATTTCCGCCGGGTACTGCGTGATCGCCCGCAACGCCTCGTCCGCAGGCAACCCAAAGGCGACCGCGTTGGCCGCTTGATAGGGCAAGTTGCGGGCGTTCGAGGCGCCATGGCCTTTCGCGGACGCGATGCAGTACTTCACACCCGCCTGCCGCAAGCGATCGGGGACGGTGTACGGAGCGTCATAATCATCCGAGCGCCGTAGCGGCAACCGGTAGGTACCGGCCAACACGACCGGGATATTGTGCTGTTTGAGCAGTTCCGCGCATCGCGGCGAGTCGTAACCGCCGTGCAGGATCAGCTTCAAACCGTACCGCTGACAGAAGGCCACCGCCGCCTGGATCTGTTGCGACTCGTCGGCGTGAACCATCACCGGCAGGCGGCCTTCAAGCACCGGGATCATCGATTCCCAACGGCGGTCGATCGGATGGCGGTCCGGGGCCGCCTTCCGCGCTTTCGCATACGCCGACGCTTGGTCGAACGCGGTCCGCAGCTGTTCTAGCGCCTTGTCCCGGGCATCGGTTTGTTCTTTGCCAGGGGCGGTGAAAAACAGATCGCCCACGGGACTCATGCTTGGCCAGTAAATGTGCAACGCCACTTCCGACCGCAGCGTCATGTCTTCCCAGGTCCAGCCATCGAGCTGGATCAATGCCGAGCGGCCCGAAATCAGGCCGCCACTGGGAGCGCTGAGCGTGAGCAACACGCCGTTGCTGCGCGTGGTTGGAATCAATTCGCTATCTGGGTTCACCGCGACCTGGGCCCGGACATTGGGATTGATTTCGCCCGTCTCTGCGTCGTCCTTTGTGGCGCGGATCGAATTGATTTCGACGAGACCGACGTTGTTCAAGGCGTCAATCAACGCCGGATAAACATGCTTGCCGCGAACATCGATCGTGCGGCACCCCTTCGGCAGCGGCACGTCTTTACCGATGGCGGTGATCCGCCCCTGGTCGAAGACCACGGTGCCGCCTTCCAGTGCCGGCGCGCTCACCGGATGCACCGTGCCGCCCACCAAGGCGATCGGACCGGCCTGGGGAGCGCCCGGAACTTCCGGATTCGCCCACGCGTCGCCCGCGACCAACGCTGACAATAGGCAGCCGCCAAGCATCCACGCCGACGCCAGGAACCGCGACCGCTCCCGCCGCTCGGCAGCGCGGTCTTGAGGAAGGAAAGAAAACATAAGCGTAATAACTTTCATGGTATGAAAGAATGAAGTCGGGAATGAAACTCTCGGGTGGTTGCGGCGGCGGCTCGTTAGCGTTCCGACTTGCCGCTGGCATTGCAGAATTCGTCGAACCGCGGCCACAGGTCGCGTTCCAGCACGTACGACTCGCCCGGCTCGCGCATCGACTCGCCGGACGCCAGGATTTTCTGGACCAGCGTGGCGCGGACCGTCGCGGCCCGTTTCCGCATCCCGAGGTCTTCTTCGCGATCGAAATACTTGCGGCCGTCGACCCAGGTCTGTTCGCAGCGGGACATCACCGAGAGCGGATCGCCCGACCAGACGACGATATCGGCCTGCTTGCCGGCCTCCAGCGTTCCCACGAGCTGCTCGACCCGCAATTGCTTGGCCGGGTTGAGCGTCACAAATTTGAGTGCCTCGACCGGGGGCACGCCGCCGTACTTCACCGCCTTGGCCGCCTCATGGTTGAGATGCCGAGCCAATTCGCGATCGTCCGAATTGAACGAGACAACGACGCCCGCATTGTGCATGAGCGCTCCGTTGTGCGGAATGGCGTCGATCACTTCGAACTTGTAGGCCCACCAGTCCGCGAATGACGAGCCCATCGCGCCGTGCTTCCGCATCGCGTCGGCCACTTTGTAGCCTTCCAAAATGTGCTGAAGCGTCTGCACGCGGACTTCAAAGCCCTCCAGCGTTCGCAGCAGCGCCAAGATTTCGTCCTGGCGGTAGCTGTGGCAGTGAACCCATCGCTTTTGCTCCATGACTTCGACCAAAGCGTCCAGTTCCAGGTCGCGGCGAGGTGGCGGTCCCTGCGGCGTCGCCTTCCAGCGCGCCCAATCAGCCTGGTAATGCCGAGCCGCTTGGAACGAGTCGCGCATCACTTCGTCCACACCCATCCGCGACTGCGGATATCGGCCCGAATTGCGTTCCCAATTGCTCTGCTTGACGTTCTCGCCCAACGCGAACTTGATCGTCGGCGGCGCCTCGGCGAATTTCAGCGCCTCGGGCAAAGCGCCCCATCGCAGTTTGATCGCTTGGCATTGGCCGCCAATCGTGTTCGCCGAACCATGGAGAATATGCGACGACGTGACGCCGCCCGCCAGTTGGCGATAGATATTCACATCGGTCGCGTCGATGAAATCGCCGATCCGCACCTCAGCCGTGACCGACTGCGTCGATTCGTTGATGCCGCCATCGGTCGCCATGTGCGAATGGCAATCAATCAAACCCGGGGACAAATGGCGTCCGCGGCAATCGACGACGACGGCGCCCGGCGGGGCCGCCACCGCGGCGCCCACAGCTTCGATCCGCCCGTCCCGCACCAATACCGACGCGTCATGCAGGACTCCAGCCGGCCCGCATGTCCAAACGGTCGCATTCTTGAAGAGCACCACCGACGGCTGCTCGGGTTGCTTTTCCCGCCCGAAGGCGCCGAGCGGATAGACGATCGGAAATGATGCCTTCGCGGCATCGCGCTTCGCCGCATCTTTCGACGGCTCCTTGGAAGTGTCTTTCGCACTGTCCTTCGCGCCGTCTTTCGCGCCGTCTTTCGGATCGGCCGCGGTCGTTGTCTTGGCGGCGGCAGCGGGAGCCGATGGCGGCAGGGTGCCGGCGAGTCGGCTTGTGGAGCCGTCCGGCCACACGATGTCGCCCGCGATCCGCGCCGGAGGAGCGGCCGAGCCGTCGGCGGCCGGTGCCGACGCATCGTTCCGCATCACGACCGCGGTCAATTGCGCCTTGCCTTCGAACCCCCATTTGCCAGCGTCGAAAAGGGCCGCCAGCCGCGCATCGCGGAGCGTCAACTGCTGAAGGGAAACACGAACCGGCTCGGGCTGCTTGGCGTCAACCGAAGCGTCTTCCTTCTTCGGCTCGTCCTTTTTGGGCTCGTCCTTCTTGGGCTCGTCCTTCTTGGGCTCGTACTTCTTGGGCTCGTCCTTCTTGGACTCGTCCTTCTTGGACTCGTCCTTATTGGAGTCTTCTTTCTTGACGTCCGTTT
>CAIXSC010000841.1 GCA_903921945.1 uncultured Planctomycetaceae bacterium | reverse complement strand
TCCTTGAACTCCTTCATCGTGCCGGCGTCCATGCCGACCTTTTTCAGGTCGAGCGACACGACGGAGCGGTCGAGCACCCGCATGACGACGCTCTCGCCGAAAAGCGTTGGCAACACGCTCACCCGCAAGTCGACCGGGTGGCCACCGACGGACAGTTCGATACGGCCGTCCTGCGGCAATCGCCGCTCGGCAATGTCCAGGTTCGCCATGACCTTGATGCGGGTCGTGATCGCGAACGCCAAATGCCGCGGCGGCGGCACCATTTCGTACAACACGCCGTCCGCCTTGATGCGGATGCGGAATTCCTCTTCGAAGGGCTCGAGATGGATGTCGCTCGCGTGATCTTTGATCGCGTAGAGCAACACCATGTTGAGGAGCTTGCGGACCGGGGCGCTGTCCGCGAGCTGCTCCATACTCGTCAGGTCGATCGGACCGTCGGTATTAAGCGTCTCCGCCGCCTTCTTAAGCTCTTGGTCGTCTTCCAGTTCGGAGATGATGCTTTCGACCGTGTCGCCTTCGGTCGCGTAATAGCGTTCCTGGGCCTTTTTCAGGTCGGTCTGCGTGCAGACGACCATCCGGATTTCCTTGCCGAGCAGCGTCCGCAGCTCGTCCTGCGTCGCCAAATTCTGCGGCTCGGAGGTGGCGACTGTTAGCTGGTTGTCTTCCAGCTTGATCGGCACCACCTTGTACATCTGCGCCATCGCGTCGTTGATTTCTTTCACGACTTCGCGCGGCACCTGGATTTCCCCCAGGTTGCAGACCTGCATGTTGAACTGCTCGGCGAGCGCCATCGTCAGCTGCTCGTCCGTGATCAACCCCATTTCCTCGGCCAGCTTGCCGATCTTCTCCGACGGGTGCGCGGCCTGCTCCTCCAAGAGCTGCTTCAACTGCTCGTCGTTGATGTAGCCGAGGTCGACCAGGATTTGTCCGAGCCTGCGAATCGCCATGCGCCACCTGTCCTGCGTTTGCTTTCGACAACGGGCGGCGGCCGAGCGAGAACCGCCCGCCCACCGTCGCTCGCGACCGGCGGACCCAACGGGCCCGCCGCCCTCCTAGGATAAGCCACAGCCAGCCGACGGGCCGTCCGCTTGCTGCTGATAAGGTTTCCGACGATTGCCTTCGCACTCGCCTAGTGCTCGACGCATGCCCGACTTGTGCTCGACGTTCGCTCAACGTTCGCTCGACGCGTGCTCGACGTTCGCTCGACGCGTGCTCGCGAGGTTTTGCTTAGTGGTGGCCGCCATGGCCGCCATGACCGCCTTCGCCGCCCTGCGGCATTTCGAAGATTCCTTGTTTCGCGTTGAGGATGCGTTTCGCCAAGTCGTCCGGGGTGGCCGCTTTGGAGAGCGCATCTTCCACCGTGCACTTCTCGTCCCGCCAGAGCTTGAACAGGGCGTCGTCCATCAGTTGCATGCCGAATTTGGCGCCCGTTTGAATCGCCGACGTGATGCGGAACGTCTTGTTTTCGCGAATCAGGTTCGCGATACCCGGCGTGACAACCAGGATTTCGTACGCCGCGCACCGGCCACCGCCGATCTTCGGAAGCAGCGTCTGCGCGACCACGCCGATTAACGAACTGGCCAACTGCGTGCGGACTTGGTCCTGCAAGTTGCCGGGAAACGCGTCGATGATCCGGTTCACCGTGCCTTGAGCGCTGTTCGTGTGCAGCGTGCCGAACACGATGTGCCCCGTTTCGGCGGCCGAAATCGCCGCTTCGATCGTTGCCAAATCGCGCATTTCGCCGACCAGGATCACGTCCGGATCCTGGCGCAACGCCCGGCGGATCGCCTCCGAGAAGCTCGGCACGTCCACGCCCACTTCACGCTGGTTGATCGTCGACTTCTTGTGATAGTGGTAAAACTCGATCGGATCCTCAATCGTAATGATGTGATGATCCACCGACTCGTTGATGTAGTTCACCAGACTTGCCAACGTCGTGCTCTTACCCGACCCGGTCGGACCGGTGACGAGGAACAACCCGCGGGGCCGCAACACCATCTTCGTGCAGACATCGGGCAAACCGAGCTGCTCGGGGGTGAGCATGCTGTTCGGAATCTGCCGCAGCACCATCGAAATGAAGCCGCGCTGCTTGAACACGGACACGCGGAAGCGAGCTTGATCGCCGAAGGCGAAACCGAAGTCGGCGCTGCCCGATTGCTGCAACTCCTCCTGGCACCGGCTAGGCGTGATGCTCTTCATCAACGCCACCGTGTCTTCAGGTTCGAGCACTTTGGTCTCGAGCTTTCGCATCCGGCCGTGCAGCCGAAACACGGGCGGCTGGCCGACGACAATGTGAATGTCGCTCGCCCCCTGCTTCACACACGCCTGCAGCAACTTGTCGATGAGGATCTGAGCCATGAACCGACTTCCCCGCTAGGTCGAAAAACGCGATCAGAAGCACGCTCGAACCGCGACCGCCTCCACGACCATCGTCTCTCCCGACACTCGATTATTCGCGTCCCGCAGGACCCGGTCGAGCATTCGGTCGAAAACCGTCGCGCAGCGGCGCCCGTCCGCGCCCGCCCCGCCTACGACGCCACCTCGAACACATCCGACTCCGTTCGCTTCGCCACCCGGTACACCTCGTCGAAGGTCGAGATGCCTTTCATGACCTTCTCCATTCCGTCCATGTACAACGTGCGCATTCCTTGGGTCACGGCCACATTGCGGATGTCCGTGGACGACGAGTTCTTGAAAATCAGTTCGCGGATCTTCGAAGTCACCATCATGAGCTCGTAAATCCCCATCCGCCCGCGATAACCCTTCTTGCCGCAGTTGTTGCAACCCTTGCCCTTCATAAAGGTGGCCTTGGCGGCCAGCGAGGCGGGAATGCCGGCATCGAGCAGCACGCTCTCGGGCGGTGCCCAAGGTTGCTTGCACCGAGCGCAATTGACCCGCACCAACCGCTGCGCCAGGATCGCGATGACGCTGCTGGCGACCAGATACCCCGGAACACCCATGTCAACCATGCGTGTAACGGCGCTGGGCGCATCGTTCGTATGTAGCGTACTGAATACCAAGTGTCCAGTTAAAGACGCCTGGATTCCCATCTGAGCGGTCTCGGTGTCTCGCATCTCCCCCACAAGGATGATGTTCGGAGCTTGCCGCAACATCGCGCGGATGATGCGGGCGAAGTCCAGCCCGATGTTGTGCTTCACCTCGACCTGGTTGATCCCCGGCAAGTAGTACTCCACCGGGTCTTCCGCTGTGATAATCTTCTTGTCCGGCCGGTTCATCGCGTTAAGCGCCGCGTACAGGGTCGTCGTCTTTCCCGAACCTGTCGGGCCCGTCACCAGCACAATCCCGTTGGGGCGCTTGATCAAGTTGTTGAAGTTCACGTAGTCCCGGTCGGCCAAGCCGAGTTGCCGGACGCCGATCTTGATGTTGTCCTTGTCGAGTAGACGCATGACCACAGACTGGCCATGGTTGGTGGGAATGATGCTGACCCGCAGATCCAGTTCCTTCTCGCCGACCGTGACCTTGATCCGGCCGTCTTGTGGCCGGCGACGTTCGGAGATATCGATCTTCGCCAGAATCTTGATGCGGGAGACGATCGCGCCGAGCAACCGGCGGGGGGGACAGTCGCGTTCGACAAGCACGCCGTCGATGCGGTAACGGATGCGAATCCGGTCTTCGAACGGTTCGATGTGAATGTCGGAAGCGCGGAGCTGCACGGCTTCGCCGATCATCATTTGCACCAAGCGGACGACCGGGGCGCTGTTCTCATCAACGGCTTCCGATCCACCGCCAGCACCCAGGTCCGCTTGCGTCTCGGTGAAGTCGACGGCCGTGTCGGTGAATTCCTGCAGCACCGAGTCGGACGATTCGCCTTCAACTTGGCCGTAGCAGCGGTTGATCGCTTCGGAAATCGCCGCTCGCGGGGCCAACGCGATTTCGACTTTCCGGTTGAGGATGAACCGCAGCTTCTCCACGGTGTCAAAGTCGGACGGGTCGCTCATGGCGATCTTCAGCACGCCGTCGTCTTCTTCCAGCGGAAGAATGTTGTTTTCCCGCGCGACCGACTCGGGCACCAGTTCGACCACCGATTCGCTGATCTTCACCGTGGAAACGTCGACATAGGGAAAGCCGTAGACCACGGCGATCGCCTGCGTGACTTCTTCCACAGAGGCGTATCCCTGCTTCGGGATGACGTCCTGCAGCTTGCCGCCCGTGGCCTGGGCAATCTGCCGCGCCTCTTGCAGTTGCGAACTGCTCATCTTTCCTTGTTTGACAAGGACTTCGGCAAAATCACGACTCCGCGCCATGCGTCACCTTTGGTTCGATACCTCGGCCGCCGCGGCTGCGTGACCAGCGGTGGCAGAGACCCACGTTGCGTTCCGCCCGCGGCGGCGCCCGAACGGGCGCGCGCACCTAGAGCCGCTGCGTGAAACACAGACCCTATCTTCACTCGCCTTGATCCAACCTGTCAATCTTTCCCGGCTGGCAATCTCGACCAGCCGGTAATCTCGACCGACGTTTTGGCTTGATTGGCCGGCAATTCGGCAGCCGTCATTCCTGGCCGGCCGCCTTGCGGGCTTTGGCGAGCACTTCGGCGAGAGTAACTTCGGCGCCGTCCCGGCGTTTGCTTTCGTCGGCAGCCTCCATGAAGGCGTAGATTTCCAGCGTTTCGGCGGCGGACACCGGTGGTTGGCCAGAGCGGAAGAAGCGAACGATCTCGACGACTAGCGGCTGGTAGCCTTCGTAGGCCCCGACTTTCGACTCGCCCTTTTCCCCGGTCGCGACGCCCGAATAGCCCTTGCCTTCCCGAAACAGGCCGACTCGGCCACCAGCCCATTGACCGACGACTTCCAACGCCCCGTCGGCCGACTTGCCGCGTTTCACCGACTGGCAGCCGGTTCCCATGACCGTGAACAGCGACTCGACGCCGTGGATCCCGTACCAGAAGAGGTCGGGGTGCGTTTTTTCCAAGTGCGCGGGGCTGGAAGTCTCGCAGCGGGTGATTTTGCCCAACGCACCGGCACGAGCGGCGAGCGTCGTCTTGCCGAATCGCAGCGAAGACGACGAAAAAAGTGGCACTCCGGCCTTCTCGGCGGCGGCGTAAATCGCCACCGCGTCGGCCAGCGTGCCGGCAACCGGCTTGTCGATAAACACCGGCTTGCCAGCCTTGAGCACGGGCAAGACTTGTTCCAAATGCGGTCGGCCGTCGTTGGTTTCGAGCAGCACGACATCGACCTTGCCGAGCAGGGCGTCGATCGATTCGACAATCTCCACCCCCATCTTCTTCACCTGCTCGGTGTAGTCGGGCACCCGCGAGACGCTCGATTCGATGTCCGGACTGCCCTTCGGATAAGCAGCCACCACGCGGCAGCCAGCCAGTTCCGGCGGAGCGTTAGGATCGTTCAGGATCTTGGTGAAGGCGATCGCATGCGACGTATCGAGCCCGATGATGCCCGCACGAAACGTTTTCGACGCGTTCGACGCGTTCGTCGCGTTCGACGCGTTCTTCGCGCTTGGCGGTTCGGCGGTCGCGGCGCCAACGAGCGTCGCCGCAACCAGCACCAACGCGGAGAAAAAAACGGCAGTCCTCATGAAGTGTCTCCTGGGAAAAGTGGGCAGATTTCGTGGTTTGGGCCGTTGTTTGGGCCGTTGCGGGAGCCGCTGCCGGTGTGGCTCTCGGGAATGGCGCCGGCGTTCTTTCCGGCCGAGCAGGTGAGCCGAGCCACTCCTTCGACGTCCTCGCCACCAGTCAGGTCCGCTTGGATATCACAGAGATCGCGGTAAAACCACTAGGATCTGCCCAAATACCCGATTGGGGACGAATCAGGCCCGTTATTTTTGTTCCTTCTGGGTTTCCTATGGGTCGCCAACGCAGGAGTCGCAGGGTGCGCTGTCGCCGTGCCGGCATGCGCCGTGGCTCGGAAGTTCGGCGAGGCTCGAATCTTCGGCGGGACCCACACGAATCCCGGTTGGACCTTATTTTTTCGCGCGCGGCTTGGTTTTCCCTGGCCGAGCCGTGTTCGATTGCTGCTCGGCTGCCTTCCGAGTTGGCTGGGACTTGTCGCGCAACGGGTGCGGCTCAGCGACTCCCGATCGATTGATGGCATCGAGCAATGCACGAATCGCCGCGACTCGCGAGTGATTCGGTTTCAAGCGATGCATCAACTCGTACATGACCGCGAACTGCCGAACCGATGAATGGATTTGCCGAGGCGTCGAGTCATAGCGGTCCCAGCACTCCAAATACCTCATCGCCAATTCCCTTCCAAGTGTGTCCGCGACGTCTTCCTGGAGATTCTCCTTACGCAATGAGCACAGGAACTCGCGATCGAGACCCGCAATCGCGTCCCAGTAATTGAGTTCGACCGCCCCGCCCGATGCGTCGGTCGCAGTCGCCGCCGGTCCAGTCCGAGTGCCGCCACGTCCCGGCTGGAGCCACTCCTCCTCCTGCTCGTTGAGTCTACCGTCGCGGACAATCTGGAGCGCGATCGCGTTGCTCAAGGGATAGTCGCACTTGGATTTGCGACGCTGCTTCTTTGCATGGGTGGTTTCGAGATCGACTGCCGCGCAATAGTCTTTGTACGCTTGCTCCGTCAATTCGCCGGCGTCTCCCTGCGGACCGATCGCGGCGAGCGTCTTCCTTGCGGCGCCGCAAAGCGAGAGCCGTTCCGGGGTCTCTCCCAGTTTGCAGAGCAGTTCCAGTCTTGAGATGGCGGTTTTTGCCATTTGCACATCGCGTTTGTCCCAGGCCTCGCGAGTTTCACAATTCGCCAATTGCTCGATGGTTTGAAACGTCAATTGCCCCTCCCAATCCCTGGCGTCATCGGCCGGCGGGGTTTCGGTGGCGAGCCGATAGTAGTCGACGGCCCGAGCATACTTTCCGAGTTGGGCATGCGCGTGGCCGAAGGCGGCCAACACGTCGACCCGTCGCATCCAGGCAGGCGGACATGCCGCGACCAACAGCTCCAACATCGCCTCCGGGGAATCGATGTCGATTTCGAGTTTCTTGAGGACTTGCACATCGTCGGACTGTCCGGCGAGTGACACTAGGCGGAGCTGCTCGACGATTTGTTGCGGCGCCACGAAATCGCGTCGCGCGACCGATACACGGGTTTTCGAGGAGCGACTTCGGTGTCCGCCTCTCCCCGACGTCCGCGAAGTCAGCCGATAGTCCGGATCGCCATACGCTTGGTAGGCGGCCCAAGTGTTGGAATCTCCAGCGGTGTGCCAGACAGCGATGCGGGCTTCCCGCACCGCCTCGCCAAACGGTTCGCCGGCAAGCATCTGCTGGTAGAACTTCGTGGCGAAGGTCTTGGCGAGATCGTCGCGCACAGCCCAACCGGCCGCGACAACCGCCCGCACGCCCATGCCGATCAACTCGCGCGCGATGCTGGAGGCAAGTTTACTGTACTGGAATTGTTGTTGGCGTTTCGCCTCGCCGTCCATACCCGCCAGGTGGCAACAATTGAGGAACACGAGGTTCGGCACTTGCGGAAGCTGCCGGATTTCCTGGGCGGTTAGATACTGGTTGTTATTGAGCAACATGCCATACCGAACCGGCTGGGAGTCCTCGCCACGAGCGAAATAGCCATGGCCCGCTAAATGCAATACACGATAAGGGCGTTGAAGGAGCCCAACAATCACTTGGTCCGACGCCGCCCGCTCTGTGTATCGATCCTCGACCGCGAACCCGGAATCTTGCAGCAACTTGGCAACCTCCTGGGCCTCGCTTTGCGCGCCATCCAACGAGGGGATATTCGGTTCGGTCAGGGGGTTGCCGACCACAAAAGCGGCTCGGGGCAAAGCGACCCGGCTGGCCCGACGGTTGCTTTCGGCCTCCGCTGGCTGACAATCATCGGTGAGCAGTTGCCGAACGAAGCCGATTTGCGCGGCGAGCGGCACATCGTTCAACACGAGCAGTTCCCAGGGGATCGCCGCCGTCTCCTGGTCGAGCACCATCACCAACCGGTCGAGTTGCGCGAGGCTATCTTTGAGGTCGTTAGGGATCAATAGTTCATACAGCGCTTTGGCGATATCCGGCTTAAATACGCCACCGTCAATGGTTTGGCGAATCAAATGATCGATGACGGGCCGTTGCCGGCCCTCGATCTTTCTTTCCGCCCGCGCCCGATCCGCCATGGCGACAAACCGCAATCCTAGCGGGACGGAATCGTCGGCTTTTGAACCGGGAAACGCCAGATCGAATAAAGCGGCCCGGGTCTCGGCACTGTGCAAGGGCGCCTTGCGCAGTGCTTCGCGAAGCACGGCCTTCAGCGGCTCAGACAATTGCCCGACGGTCTCCCTGTCGGCCGCGGGCGGCAACGCGGTGACTTCCCAGCGGCGCCAGGTATGGGACGTCGGCAGTGGATCGATTCGCATGCGGCCGCTGTCGTGCTGGTTCAATTGTGGCGGCTGGTGTTCAAACACGAATTCCGTTTCGGATTCCTGAAGAATCACCGGAGCGATTTTCACCGCCGCGTTCAAGGCGGCGATGGCCGAATCAAGGAATAACTCGACAATTTCCACCGAACGCAAGCATGGGCGGTGTCGCGATCGTTCCAAATCCTGGTTGGCCAGGGCGACTCCCCGTAGCAGCGAGTTCACACAGTCTTCCAGTGTTAGCGTCGCGGCCGTTTGGGAACCGATCAGCAGTAACGAAACCCCTAGATCTTGATCGCCCGGGCGGTGCTCCGCCGTCCCATCAAAGTCGTGCCGCGACGACATTTCCAGTGCGTATTCGATGAGCCCGTCGCGCACCGCATGTGTCAGCGCATTCGAGGAAATCGCTCCCATTCGCCCGAGGCCAATCACCAAAGCGCCCACTGGCAACTTGTATTGCGATACGTGGCGGTCGACATGCGGCACCACCGTGAGCGATGTCCCTAGGGGCCCTGGATAAAGGCCAAGTCGATAACGATCGACCAATTGACCACGGAGCTTTTTATCTAAATAGCGCTCCGAACCGCTGATCGTGTCGCCTTCATAATGGCCCACCATAACCGGATACTTGGCGTATCGCAGATCGCCATGCAGCACGCTGAGCTTTACCTGCCGCGTCTTGGCTCGATTGGGAGGAGCCGATCGCCTCGCGAATAGAGCGTCGACTAATTCGCCGCGAGTGGGGAATAGCACCGGCGGAGGTGATTGCCGCGTTGTTGATCCCGGCTGTTCGACTGCCGGAGGCGTGCGCAACAAACGCGATGTTCGGCCGGTCTCCAAGAGTTCGCGGTAGGCGGGGATCCAGGCGACATCGATCGCGAGATCGCCATGGTTAGCATCAACATAGTAGGTATCCACCTTGGGCAGAATGCTCGATCGATGCAGGACGCGGCCATCGCCGCCATCCGAGGATTCGATGCAAAGCCGGTTTCCATCCACGCGGACATCGCACACCGTTTCGGCGGACGACCCGAGAACATGGAAGAAGCCTTTTTCGAGACGCGCGGCCGCGTCACGACGCGCCGTCACGGACTGCTGGGCCTGGCGCAATGCCGCCCCGCTTGGCACGCCGCCCAATCCCTGGTTCGCATTCCGGAATCGCTGCCATGTTTCCGGGGCAAACCATCGCGGAACATCCGGAAGCAGTTCCAGCAAGCCTGGGCACTGGGCAAACCAGTCCAGCAACTTCGGCAGCGGCATCTTGGGATCTAGCGGTCCGAGGCGACGCAGTGCCACATCGAAGCCGGTTAACATCGCGGCGACATCCGCCATTCCGTCATGCGGAGCCCCGAGCATTAAAACAGAAACATCCCGACCGGCGAGCATGTCACTCCATGAGTTTCGGGCGGCTCTGCCGTCCGCAGCGCCAGCGAGCCGCGCTACCACAAGCGCGCCGACCCCGTGGGCAATCACCCGGACCTCCCGTGGTTCGCCAGCGCGCGTCGCTGAATCGGCTAGCGCACTTTGCATGGAATGCAGGACACTTGCAGCCGTTTCTTCGATCGAGCGGCGCCAGTCGTAAGGGCATTCCACCACGTCATAGCTTTCCCGCAGTTGGTCGCAGAACGATTCGTAGACCGTTTCCATGCGCGGCGCCCGTGCCGCCGCATTCCCGCTCAACGATAGCTTTCCGAGTCCGCCACGGGCCAGCGCACCCATATCGAGCCAAACCGTCTGTTCGACGCCGTTCTGATCCTTCACCACCAACTGCGATCCAAACAAATCAGGCACGAAGAATAGCAGCGGCTTCGAGGTGTCGACGCGTTGAGCCTCTCCCCGGCTTGGAGCGCTCTTGCGTTGTCCATAGACAGGCAGCTCGTCTGTCGCGACTTTTTGAAAGCCAGCGGGAACACGGGCGCCAGGGGTACCCGATCCAGCCGAGGCGCTGGGCGGGGCGACTGTCGAGGGCAGCAACAACCAATTCGTGACCGCCGATCGAGTCAGTGGATTGGCGAAATAATTGAAATGACTTACATTGCCACCCCGGTCGAGGAAAAAGTGGGGCGAGCTTTTGCGACGAGCGCCCAGGAACATCGACTCCGTATTCACGACCCAATCGTTTTCCACGCCGCCAAATACAAAGAGATCGGAAATCGGCACCAGCAGCTTTTGAACGAGGCCGGCATTCCGACTTCCCCAATCGCCCGCGATGATGCCTAGTTCCCCTTGGGCGTCGACGTAGCCGGTGCCGCCCAGAGACTCGCGGGCGATATTCAACATGCGGACCAAGGGCGAGTCTGGAACCATCGCCGCGATCCCTGGAATCCACTTGGCGTTCGTTCGGTTCTTGGCGACTTCCAAAACGATGCGTTTCAGCACGTTATAGGTGGCTGAGGTGCTCAGGCCCGGTATCAGCCCGATCAAGTGTAAGAGTAGGGAAAGGAACCGCTCGATGTTCTCCGAGGCGAGCAATGTCCCGCGCGCTGGACAAGCGACCCGCGCGAACTGTTCGATTTTAAACTGTTTGTGCTGAAGCTCTATATCCAGCTCCTGTAGACGAGCTTGGTCGAACTCATCGGCATCGTCCAAATCCAGCCCGTGCGAGTACGCGTCGCGCATTTGCGGAGTTATGGACGGCAGGCAAAGCAAGTCGCCGACGAGCCCGCCGCGGGAATGGGATAGTAGATTCAGCTTCGCGCCCACGGGAAGAATCTTGGCCAGTCCGAGCGCGTTGTCTATCGGACTTTCGCCCAACGTGCGATGCTCCCAAGCGTAAATGTGCTGGCCGAAACGTTCGGATAGCGATCCCCATTCGCGTTGCTCGGGATCGCCTGATTTCGGATCGGCTGAGTTGAGGTATCCAAAACTTCCCATCGTGGACGATGCCGTTCCATGCAAGCACACGAGGATTGATCGGTCCACCGGAATGTCGTTTGTGGACAACGGCTTCGCCGAGCGAAATCGTTCGTGCAGTGGACCGCGTCCCGCGGGCCATAGATACAATCCGGGTCCGGGGGTTAACTGGCTTTCGATGAGCCATGTCAGCGCCTTGATGATCGCCCAGCTACTAGGCCGAGCGATCAGCTTTTCCCATTGACTCCCGAACAGATTTTTCAGCTCGTCGGGCCAGTTCCGGGGCGTTTGAGCTAATCTTGAAAACTCATCCGCTTCCAGCTTCAAGAAGCGAATCGCGCGGGTCTTCCATTCCGCGATTCCACGTTGCGCCGTTCCCGCCCGACGAGGCGGCGCCCACTGCCAGATGCCGTCCTTGAATAGTTCGGGTCGGTCGCGTTGGAGTTCGTCTTGATACGCGGCCACTGACGTCCAAACTCGAAAACCGTCTTCGAGTTCCCATTCCACGATATCGTGGTCATCGAGTTCCAGTGGCGGATTCTTGGCTTGGGCGTCGATGGCGCTCCGCGCGGCGGCCGAGATGTCGTAGGCGGCCAAGAGTTGGAGCCTGTCGAGTAGTTGTGCGGCCGGCAGGTTTTCTAGTGATCGGGGTGCGGTGCCGCTCGCCGCAGACGCCGCCGCGCTGCGGGTGCCGCCGACTCCGAACACAGAGGGGTGAGCAAGGGGTCTGCCATTGACAACCAGGCGGATCGACATGGACAAGTCCTCAGCAATCAGCGGCCGAAACAATCAAAACAGCAGGAGCAACCAGCAAGGCCAGGGCGATCGACGCCGCCGGCGCAGCCGGAACGGCCGGCACGGCTGGGGCGACTGTGGCGGCCGAAACGGCAAGGGCAGCCGGCATGGCCGGAGCGGCTGGGTCAGCCGGCACGGCCAGGACAGCCGACACGGCCGAAGCAGCCGAAGCAGCCGATAAAGCCCAATCAGGTGTCTCGGGGCAGTGGAGTGATGCGACCGACATCGAGGAGGCCGGTGCCACGTAGCCACTGGGCTTCAAGAACAGTCAGCCGAATCGTAATCCCACCACCCATTCTTCCTAATCGGTGCCAATTGCGCCGTCGGATCAACCTTGATCAAAAATACCCCCTAATACTCCCATCTTGCCATCGACGGTTTGGTGCCAGGCACTCTTGCGCTGTTCCGCGTTCTATTCCGCCTCCTTCGCAGTCTTCCTCGTTTACCGCCGAGCCGCAGGCGACGGCCGGGCTGGCACTCAAAAGACAGCAATCGGTGCCAGGCACTCTCCCGGCTTCGCTCGCAATCGGTGCCAGGCACTCTC
>CAIXSC010000840.1 GCA_903921945.1 uncultured Planctomycetaceae bacterium | reverse complement strand
CTGGGATGATTCGGGGTGGCGGTCGGCGTCGCCGGGGGCGGTTCACGGCCAGTCGTTCGTCCAAGGACCGGCTGCGGGACGAGGCGCTGTTTCGGTCCCGGGACGGGTGGTGGGCCAGTCTGCGAAGACGAAGACGCTGGCGGCGTCGACCCGTCAATGACCGACTTGCGACACACGCCGGTCGGCCGGTCTCAGCGGCTTGGTCCACGGATTGGCTTGAGGCCGCTGGTCTATTTGCTTCGTCGCTTGGCGTCGGCGTATCGAGCTGGCGTCGCGCCGCGGACGATTTGGGCGATGGAGGTGCAGGGGGGACCGGCGGGGCAGCGGGCCGCGTTTCGGGAGATTGGCCGCCGAGTCGCGGACGGGGATGCGTTATCGGAATCGCTCCGCGCCTGTGGTGGCGTGTTCCCGTCGCTGGTGTCGGACATGGTCGAACTGGGTGAACAGACGGGCAAGATGGACACGGTGTTCACGCGGTTGGCGGATCACTACGAGCACATGTCCGAGCTGCGTCGCAACTTTCTATTAGGGATTTTGTGGCCGGCCATTCAGTTCGTCTTCGCAGTTCTTCTGGTCGGTTTTCTCATTTGGATTTTTGGTTGGATCACCGAGCGGAACGAAGGCGAGATGGTCGACCCGCTCGGGTTTGGGCTTGTCGGCACGCGCGGCTTGGCGATCTATTTCGGCGGTATCGGATTTCTCGTCGCCAACGTGTTGCTGGTGGCGTTGGCGTTCAAGCAAGGCTGGGTTGGGGCTCCGATCGCGCGCGTGTTGCTGTCCTTGCCGGTGATTGGCAAATGGTTGCGGATGAACGCCCTTGCTCGCATGGCCTGGACGCTGTCGCTGGCGCTTGAATCGGGTTCGGACGCGCGGCGCGCCTTGCGGTTATCGCTTCGCAGCACGCAGTTGGCCTATTACGACGAAACGGCCAATACGGCCGACGCCGTGATTCTTCGCGGTGGCGAATTCCACGAAGCGCTGCGGGCGACTGGCCGCTTCCCGGACGACTTCTTGATGGCGTTGGAATCGGCCGAGCACGCTGGCGCGGTCGCCGAATCGCTCGACGTCGTTTCCCGGGATTACTCGGAACGCGCTCGGACCGCGAACAAGCTGCTGACTACCGCCGCGACCCTTGGCATCGGCGCCATGGTCGCCCTGTTTGTGATCTTCCTGATTTTCCGCCTGTTTTTCTTTTATCTCGGGATGCTCGAAGACGCACTCAAGGGGTTGTAGCCGCGCTCCGGAGTAACCGAGGACAACCGCAAGCAGCGAGTGAACTGCCGTGTTCGCCCAAGACTGCCGGGGGAATCGCGACGCGACGCGACGGGCGGGATGGGTCACGGGGCCGGATGGGCGGCGAGCATTGTTTCCAGGTGGGTGGCGACGCACAGCGGCAGGATGTCGAGGTTGTAGCCGCCTTCGAGCAGGCTGACGACTTTTCCTCTGGCGTGTTCGGCGGCGATGTCGAGCGCCACTTGGGTGAGGGTCGCGTAGTCGTGCACTTCGAGATGCAGCGAGCCGACGGGGTCGGCGTGATGCGCGTCGAAACCGGCGCTGACGAGCACCAGTTCGGGCTTCACTTTGTCGGCGAATTGGGTCAGCGAGTCGCGGAACTGGCGGAGGAACGTCTCGCGGCCGCAGCCGTGGGCCAGCGGCACGTTCTTCACGAAGCCGAGCCCCTTGCCGCTACCCGTTTCGTGCGCGTCGCCCGTGTGCGGATAGAACGGCGAGCGATGGATCGAATAGAAGGCCACCGCGCCGTCCTCGTAGAAGGCGTCTTGCGTGCCGTTGCCATGATGAACGTCCCAGTCGATCACGAGCACGCGTTTCAAGCCGGCTTCATCCACAGCCGAGCGGGCCGCCACCGCCACGTGGTTGAAGAGACAGAAGCCCATCGCCCGGTCGCGCAGGGCGTGATGCCCGGGCGGGCGATGAAGGCAAAGCGCCTGGCGGTCTTCACCCGCGATGACTCGCCGCACCGCGTCGCAGGCGGCCCCGGACGCGAGCCGCGCGGCTTCGTACGACTTGGCGGACGCGACCGTGTCGGGATCGAGCTGCCCGCCACCTCGCTCGCAGCGCTCTTTCAACGACTGGACATAGTCGGGGCAGTGGATCCGTTTGAGCTGATCGTCGGTCGCCGTTTTCCAAACCGGCCGGGCACAGCGTTGGACGAGTCCTTTATCCGTCAAATGCCGGATAACCCGCTCGGTCCGTTCAGGACGTTCGGGATGCCTGCCCGTCAAATGCTGTTCGTACACAGGGGCGTGATAAAGCAACGGCATGGGGAATCTCCCGGAGTGAAAACGTCCCGCGCGGCAACCGCCTGCGAACCCCGACAACCGCCTGCAAGGCCCGGGGAACGCGGGGCCGCGGGTTCCCGTCAAAGGCTCGATAAAGTTGACAGTCCCGAGTCGCGACAGGTACAGTTGACTGGGTCTCGAACTCGAAAAAATCTCTTCGCCGTTCCAGCTTTCATCGCCGGAGCGTTTTTATGACACAGAAACGATTCTATCGAACCGTTCCGCGCGCTGCTCGGCTGGCGGCCGTCTTCGCCACGGTGGCGGCGGGTTGCGCCACCGCCGAGTTTACCGCCTCGATGCTGGAACAGCTTGCCGCGCGGTTTCCGACGCGGGGCTTTATGGCGCAGCCCGCATCGCTGGCGTCGGGTCGAGCCCACGGGCCGCTGACGGGAATGCTGCCGTGGAACGCCCGCGTGGCGTTCGCGCAAGAGGCGGCGGAGGCGGAAGCGGAAGTCGACCCGAATGCTCCGAAGTACGAGGAGTTGACGATCCCCGCGTCGTATGACGAACGCGGCAAGACGCCGAAGGAGTTGCAGGACACTCGGAAGAAGCTGATCGATTTGCAGCGGCAGGTCGGGGCGATGATCAGCGGCGCGACGCCGATCACCGAGAATCAAAAGCTGTTCGATGGCTTCTTCCAACGGATCCTGTTCCCCCAATTCACGTTGCTCGACAACATCGAGAACCCCGACAACTACAACGGTCTGTATCAGAAACGGTACGTGTTCTTCCGCGATTACATGCGGAAAGCGACGGGCGAGACCCGCACCTATCTGCTTCGCATCACCCTGGCCAAGATGAAGGAGATCGCCAACGGGAACTACCATCCGGCGGCTCGAGTCAACGCCATGTTGATCATCTCGGAACTGAACGCGGAGGAAGTCGGCCAGGGTTCGACGCCGACGCCTCCCAAGCCCTACTTGGAAGCATTTCCTGTGATGGTCGACTCGTTGGCCGACGCTCAGCAACCGGACGCCGTCAAGGTCGCCGCGATGCTGGGAATCGTTCGCCATCTCCAGTGGGACTCGCGGCAGCGAGTGCCTCAAAACGAAACGGGAAAGAAGCTTGAGCAGGCCGATCGCGATCGCGCGAACAATTTGGCGCTGGCGACACTGAACCAAAAGCAGCCGCCCGCGGGCCGCACCGTGGATGGCCATGCCTGGATGCAGCGCCGAGCGATCGACATTCTGACGGCGCTTGGCACGATCGGCACGAACGTGAACGCCACTCAGACGATTGATGCCATGGTGGCGGACGAGTCGGCTTTGATGTCGCTGCGGTGCAGTGCCGCCGAGGCGCTGGGACAACTGAATCTGCCCCCGGAGACGCGGCTCGATCCGATCGTCACCGCCAAAAAGCTGGGGGATCTCGCGGTCAATATCTGCAAACGCGAAGTGAAGCGGCACGACGACCAGAAAGCGTTTCTGGATGAGAAACGCAAGGCGAGCGGCGGCGCCACGGGTGGCGGAATGGCGGGTGGCATGATGCCGGGAATGATGCCTGGCGGCATGATGCCCGGCATGATGCCCGGTGGCGGTCCGGGGCCAGGGGCCGATGAAGGCGTCGACGGGGCCGGCGCGGCGGGAATGGCCGGCATGATGCCGGGGATGCCCGGCATGGGCGGCATGCCCGGCATGGGTGGAACCAGCGGTAAAGCGGCCTCGGCGCCGCTCGATCCCCGGTTGGTGGTCATGCAACGTCGACTGCGATACCAGATGCAAGCGGTGAAAGCCGGTCTAGCCGGAGTCAAGGACCGGACCACGGGAATCGCCGGTATCGCCCGCGACGCCAAGCAAAAACAGGCGATCACGCTGCTGGCGGACGAGGTCGTCAAGATTCGCGATTTGTCCGAAGACACCAAGCTAAAGACGGTCGACAAGTTTGTGGCCGAATTGAAAACGCACACGACCGCCTTGGAGAAACTCGTGAAACAAGTGGCCGCCGCCAACCCGGCCGCCGCGGCCGAGAACGTGGACGCAGCCGAGGACGACGCGGGAGCTCTGCCGGCGATGCCGAAAGCTGGCGGCGGAAAGAATGCCGCTCCGAAGGGCGCCGCCGCGGCACCGGCCGCCGCGCCCGGCGCGGGCGCACCGCCTGCGGCTGCACCTGGCGGT
>CAIXSC010000839.1 GCA_903921945.1 uncultured Planctomycetaceae bacterium | reverse complement strand
CTTCGTGCTCTTCGTGTGCTTCGTGGTACACAGATTACCGCGACCTTCGTCCGCCCGGTGACCTTGGTCGTTGAGCGTGGCTCGAACCGAGGCGACACGTTCGAAGTGCTCGCGACGGACAAGATGTCCGTCGTACAAAACAGGAGGCGGGGATCGAAGCGCCGGAGCGGCGTGAAAGTCCTCTTGGTCGACGGACACCTTGTCCGTCGACGATCGAGTGGACTCGTCACCGCAACAAGTCGAGTGCGGCGAGCGTCATCGTCAACAGGCCGGTTTGGATCGTCGGCTCGGGCACGGGCGCGAAGCTGTCCGAATGCGTCGCGGCGAGTGGCTTGCCTCCGGCGCGAGCCTCGGCGACTCGGTCGGGCGGCGCGACGCCGAGAAAGTAATAAAAGCCAGGAACGCCAGAGAGCACAAAGCGGCTGAAGTCCTCGCCACCAAGACTCATCGGCCGCTCATGCACTCGGTCCTCGCCCAACACAACGCGGAACAAAGAAACCGTGTGCCGAGTCAGCGCCGGATCATTGACCAGGGCTGGCGTGAACTGCCCCGGATCGACCTTCACGACCGGCTCCGGCGCTCGAGCGCCAATCGCCGCCGCTTTCGCGATCCGCTCGATCGCCTGCAACACCTGCGTGCGCGATTTGTCGTTCATGGTGCGGACGGTGAGTTGCAGTTTGACTTCTTCGGGAATGATGTTGTGCTTCACGCCGCCATGGATCGCGCCCACGGTCACCACCGCCGCATCGAGCGGATCGAGTTCGCGACTGACGATCGTTTGTAGATCGACGACGATGCGACATGCCAACACGACGGGGTCGATGGTCGTGTGTGGCGCCGCGCCATGGCCGCCTTTGCCGCGCACCAGAATGTCGACCGTGTCGACGTTCGCCTGCATTTGTCCTTCGCGGAAATTCACTTGGCCGTGCGGGTACCGCGCGTCGCAGTGCAATGCCAACGCCAAGTCGGGCTTCGGAAACCGCGTGAAGAGGCCGTCCGCAAGCATCATCCGCGCGCCAGCACCGATCTCCTCGGCCGGCTGGCCCACGACCATCAGCGTGCCGCGCCACTTCTCTTTCAGTTCCCGCAACAATCCGGCGACACCGACCAAACACGTCATATTGATGTCATGGCCACAGGCGTGCATCACGCCCACCTCGCGTCCATCCGATCGCGGGTTCGCACCGCGCTGGCGTACGGCAGTCCGGTGCGTTCCACGATCGGCAACGCGTCCATGTCGGCACGGATCATCAAGGTTGGCCCGGCGCCGTTTTTCAAAAGGCCAACCACGCCTTGCCCGCCCACACCCTCTGTCACCTCGAAACCGACGGCCCGTAACCGCTCGGCGATCTTCCCCGCCGTCCGCTTCTCCTCGAGCGACAGTTCGGGGTTCGCATGTAGGTCGCGGTAGAACGCTTCCAAGCCGGGGCCCTCGCGCCGTGCCCGCTCGGCGACCTCGCTCGCCAAGCGTTTTATCGCCGCCAGTTGTTCGGGAGAACGCTCGCCCCAGCGCGGCTTGACCGCTGTCGACGGCTCTTCGCCCACAGCTGACTTTACGCAGACAGCACGATCGGCGCCCGACGGCCACACGCCCAGGCCGCCCGCAAGCACGACCCACATCCCCACGACATGGCCAACCGCCAAGATGGAACGCATCGGCGACTCAACGTTTTTCGCGGTGTAATAGGAAGGCGCACAGGTCGACGATTTCCTGGTCGCTCAAGGTGTCCAGCAGCTTGTCGGGCATCGAAGAAAGCCGCTGCGGCGAAATGCGGTCGATGTCCTTGCGGGTTAACGCGATCTTCTCGCCGTTCGCTTGCAACACCGTCACTTGGGCGGCCGCTTGGTTAACGACCCCGGTAAACACGCGGCCATCTTTCGTAGCGACGGAATTCGACGAGTAATCATCGGCGATCGACTGGGATGGAAACACGATCGCTTCGAGCAGTTCGCGATCCTGCAGCCGATGGGGGGTGCTGGTGAGATCCGGCCCCATCGCCTCGCCCTTCGGGCCCATGCGGTGGCATTTGACGCAGGCCGCTTTGTCGAACACCGCGGCGCCGCGTTGCACGTCGGCCTTCGGCAAATCGCGACGCACCATCGCGACCAGCGTGGTGAACGGCCGCTTCGCATCCGCCGGATCGGCCGGCAGCCGCGCGGGCGGTTCGTCGGGATAAGTGCTCTCGAACCACGTTTGCCATGCCGCCAGTCGAGCGGCCGGCGAGTCCTCCTCGGCCGCCTTCTTGCGTCCAGTCCAGTGTTCCATCAACTTCACGGCGGCATCCCGGTCGGCCGATTCAAGACGCAATCCGGCGAGAATCACTTCGCGCTGCCACTTCGGCTTGCTGCCGCGGCGCGGGAAGGTGGCGAGCGACTTGAGGACTTCTTTCGCCGACCACGGCTCAAGGACCGGCAAAGCGCGCACGAGCATCTGCCATTCCTCGGGTTTGCGGCCATGCCGCGCGGCGTAGTGTGTCAACGCGACCGATACCTCTTCGCGGCGTTCCGGCAGCGCTTCGAACGTCTCGTGCAGATAATGCACCGAGCGGAAATCGCCGCTCTTCGCCAACGCGATCAGCACATCGCGTCGCAACAGGCGGCCCTCGGCGCTGTCCGCATAACGCCCCGCGCGGTCATGTTCCCGCAGCGCCGCGATCGCGCGGTTCGCCAGCGGTTCCGTCAGCTCGGCGATGCGACGCGACGCCTCGACCGGTTGCTCGATCGATTTCGCCAACGCGGCCATCAACGCTTCCGCTTGCGCCGCCGCCTTGGCATTGGCCTCCGCATCCGCGTCAGCATCGGGCTTCGTGTCGGTGTCCGTGTCGGTGTCCGTGCCGCCTTCGTCGAACACGCCCTTGGCCACCGCCTTCGGCGCGGTCGCGGCGTCCGCTCTCGGAGTATCCGCTTTCGGAGTATCCGCTTGGGGAGCGTTGGCTTCTGGGGCCGTGGCTTCTGAGGCCGTGGCTTCTGGGGCCGTGGCCCGCGGTTTCTTGGCATTCGGGGCGTCGGGATCTTGGCCGGCCGCCATGGTCGCCAGGCATGCGACGAGCCCGAGCGGCGCGACGAGTTTCCACAATCCGCCGCGAGTCAAACGTCCAAGGCCAGTGGCGCTCGCCGTCGCGGCGGCGCTTGCATTCGCCATCGAATCTCGCATCGCGTTAACCCTCGGCGACGTTCATGTAGACCTTGAGTGCCGATTTTTCCTCGACGAGCAACCGCATGAGTTCACGGTAGTTGTCCAAGCCGTCGACTGGCGTCGTAAGGATTTGTTGGAGCACTCCGGGGAACATCGCTTCGCCCAGCGCGAGATCCTGGATTCCCAATTCAAAGTGGCCGCGGTTGGCATTCACCGACCCGAACAGCAGTTTGTTGCCGAGCACCCAATCGATGTTGATTTTGTCGCTGGGGACTTCGATCATTTTGTTTCCGCCGGTGATGCTAGTCCAGACAAGCACGCCGTTGTGGGCCAGCACTTTCATGCCGCCGAACGCCATGGCGCTCGAGCCGGTGGCGTCGATGATCAGGTCGGCTTTGCCGTTGGCCTTGGCGAAGTCCTCGATCGACGTGTCGCTGAGGCTCACGTAGTTGGCTTGCAATCCCGAGACGATTTCCGAACTGCGGGTCGGGGCCTTGGAGCGGGCGAAGGTGAAGACTTCCAACCCGCGGAGCTTGAGGGCGAGCGTCGACAACAGGCCGATTTGGCCGGCGCCGAATACAAAAGCGCGTTTCGGTTGCCAGACTTTCATGCGTCGCTGGATTTCGTACGCTTGCTGCACGGCCTTCGCCGCGCAGCTCATCGGCTCCATCAACACATGCAGGTGTTTCAAGCCTTGTGGCACGCGAACGATGAAGTCGGCCGAGTCCACAAAGTACTCGGTCAGATAGCCGTGCAGCAGGTTGATGCCGCGTTCGTAGTAGGTTTCCTCGCTGGTCATGTCCGATGTGCCGATGCGGTCGTAGATGGAACCGCCCGGCCGGCGGACGGTGGCGGTCACGTAGTCGCCTGGCCGCAAGCCGGTGACAGCGGGCCCGACCTCCTCGACCACGCCGAACGACTCGTGCCCCAGCACCAGGAAGGAATAGCCGGGCGGGGCGTTGCCATATAACGCGTCATTGATCTCGCGATCGGTCGCGTCCACGCCGACTTTCAGCACCTTGACGAGCACGCCTTTGCCGTCCGAAACGTCGGAGACCTTCGGCTTCGGCAGTTCCGCCAAATGCACGCTATTGGGTTTGCCGGGGAGGACAGCGATCGCTTTCATGGAGGGTTCCTCGAACGGGAAACGGTCGATACCGCGGCACGAATCGAGCGGCCGCGCGCGTGGACTGATTGAGCCACCATCCTAGCGGTTTTTTTCCGGACGGGGCGGTCGTTAGCTAAAGAGCTCCACGACCGGCTTCCCGCCATCGACGATTTTCAACGGCCGCGAATCGGGGGTGAAAAGCTCTTTGTCGGCCTGGATATCGAGCGCTCGGCAAAACGTCTGCAGCAGGTCCTCGACGCTGACCGCGCGGTCGGCGATTTCCTGGCCGTTGTCGCTCGTCTTCCCCACCACCGCGCCGCCGCGTACGCCGGCGCCGGCGAGCAGCACGTTGAAACCGCGAATCCAGTGGTCGCGGCCCGGCTTTGGCGAACGGCTGTTGATCTTCGGAGTGCGGCCGAATTCACCCATGCAAATGACCAGGGTGGAATCAAGCAAGCCGCGTTGCCGAAGATCTTCCATCAGCGCCGCCAAGCCCTGATCAACTTCCGCCGCCGCCGGCGCGAACCGGGCCTGCAGGTCGTTGTGCATGTCCCAGCCGCCGCGCACCACTTCCACGAACGGGACCCCGACTTCCACCAACCGTCGAGCGACCAGCATCCCTTGGCCGAATCGCGACGACCCGTACGCGTCGCGCGCCGCTTGGCTCTCGCCGTCCAACTGGAACGCCTTCAACCGAGGCGAACGCATCAGTTGGAACGCGCGTGAGTACAGCGTTTGCCGTTCGTCCACCAGCTTCGAACCGCCCGCCTTCGCGAAATCCTTCTCGCCCGCCGCCAACAGTTCGAGCCGCCGCGCGAAACGCGGATCATCGACCAAAGCGGCCACATTCTCGGGCAACTCGCCCGGACGTTCGATCGCGAAGGGAGCGTAGCGAATGCCCAGATAACCCGAGCTCACGGTTCCACCAAAGCTGACGAAGTTCGGCAGGTCGGCCGCCGGGTCTCCCAGTTCGTGAGCCACGACCGAACCGATATTCGGGAACACCGTTCCGCCTGTCAAACGACGGCCCGTGTGCAAGTGGTAGCGCCCGCGTTCATGCGCCGCCTCCTTGCCCACCACGGAGCGAATCACCCCCGCGCGGTTCATTTGTTTGGCGAGCCGCGGCCAGAACTCGGCGATCTTCACGCCCGGAACAGCGGTCGCGATCGCTTTCGTCGGTCCGCCGTTCGCGGTGCCCGGCTTTGGATCCCACATCTCCAATTGGCTCGGCGCGCCCGCCAGCCAGACGAGGATGCACGACTTGCGCGGTTTGCCCGGCTCGGCCGCTCGCGCCGTCAGCGCTTGGCTCATCCGCCAACCGGCCCAACCGGCCGCGAATCCCGCCGCCGCCTGTCCAAACCGCATTCCAAACCCGCGTCGATCCAGCCGCAATTCGAAGGGACTTTGCATCCGTTGGTCTCCGCTGTCGAGCTCACCCGCTGCCTAACGCTTTTCCAGGACCAGCCGATAGCGGTGCAGCACACCGCCGCGGTCGTGCGCGTCTTGGATAGACAAATAGTAACGTCCCGATCGCGGCAAAACGGTGTCCCATCGCGGGTCAGCCACTCCATCCGCATCGTCCGCTTGCATCACGATATTGCCGTTCTCGTCAAACAAGGTGGCGAACGCGTCGAGCGGACCGCCCTGCCGCGCCGCCATCAGTTCTCCCCGCAGCCGCTCGCCAGCGCGGCCGTCGATGCGGTACACATCCACATTCCGCGCCTCATGGATGACACCGTCCAGCTTCGTCGCGGACCCGCTCGCCAACTCGACCGCCTGCGCCTTGTCGAACCCGTCATTGGGCTCTTTCTCCTCAACGGCCTTCGCACCCGCGTCCACCCAGATGCGGTACGGTTGCGAAACGCCCGCCGCGGTCACAACCCGCAGTTCCAGCAGCCCGTCGACCGGCGGTTCGCTCGGCATCGTCAACGCGATCTCCACCTGCCGATCCCCCACTCGTTTGGCTTCCAACTTGTCAGGAACCGCCGCCGCGCCGCTCGACAAGATCTTCGCCGTCGCGACGCCAGTGCCCGTCGCGACGCCTGTGCCTCCGTTGGCCACGGTCACGCGCACCTCGGTCGGATTCTCCAATCGCAAACCGCGCAGCACTAATTTCACCGAGGCGTTATCCGCGCCCGGCGGCGTGTATGGCACCGCGAACGGCACGGCCAGCACAATCGCGGGCGGCTCCATCGGCGCCTGATTCTGAGCCGCCTGATTCTGAGCCGCCTGCGTTTCGGCCGCCCGCGTTTGGGTGGCCAGATTCCACGACGTCCCGGGATGGAACGCGACGCCG
>CAIXSC010000838.1 GCA_903921945.1 uncultured Planctomycetaceae bacterium | reverse complement strand
GCCGGTGGGCTTGGACATCGGCTCGCAGACCGTTCCCGAGATCGCCGTGAGCATTTGCGCCGAATTGGTGGCTCATCGCAATCTGGGGGAAGTGCCGGCGCGTCCCAAGCCGGTCCCGGTGGAGTGATTCGCGGGTGGCTTGAACACGCCCAGAGGGAAGATGCGGGCGACTCTCAAAGCATAGTTCGTAAGTATCATTCCTTTCCAGACTTGCGGCGGGATTCAGGGCTCCGGCGATAGTTGTGAGCCGGGGCGGAAAATGATACACTTCAGCCGTCGATTGCACCGCGGTTTTGGCTGAAAGGATTGCGACTTGTCGACTGATTCGGGTGACCCCCAAAATCCGCAAATTCCGCCCGCTGGCGGGCCTCCTGGCGTGACCGATATCCACGGTGGCCGCTTGGTGGATTTCTCGATCGAGGACGAGCTGAAACAAAGTTACCTGACGTACGCGATGAGCGTGATCGTCAGCCGCGCGCTGCCGGACGTGCGGGACGGATTGAAGCCGTCGCAGCGGCGCATTCTCGTCGCGATGAACGACCTGAACCTGGGACCCAACTCGTCCCGCGTGAAGTGCGCGAAGATCTCCGGCGACACCAGCGGCAATTATCATCCACACGGCGAAAGCGTCATCTACCCGACGCTGGTCCGCATGGCCCAGGAATGGAACATGCGGCATCTGCTGATCGACAAGCAGGGGAATTTCGGTTCGATCGCCGGATTGCCACCGGCCGCGATGCGGTATACCGAAGCGCGGTTGTCGCCGATCGCCGCCGCGATGCTCGACGACCTGCAGCTCGACACGGTCGACTACATCGCGACCTATGACGAACGGGGCGTCGAACCGACGGTGCTGCCGTCGAAGTTTCCCAACTTGCTGGTCAATGGCGCGCAGGGGATCGCGGTCGGTATGGCGACATCGATCCCGCCGCATAATCTTGGCGAGATTTGCCAAGCGTTGATCCGCTTGGTCGATGATCCGGACATTTCGATCGACGAGCTGATGGAGATTGTGCCGGGCCCCGATTTTCCGACGGGCGGCATCGTCTGCGGCCGCGCCGGAATCCGCCGCGGTTACATGACGGGCCGCAGCACGATCACGCTGCGGGCCCGCGCGAAAATCGAAGAATATAAGAACGATCGATATCGCATCGTCATTAACGAAGTGCCTTATCAGCAGTTCCGCGACCGCGTGATCGAGCGGATCGCCGAGCTGGTGAACGAGGAGAAGATCAAAGGCATCTCCAGCCTGCGGGACGAAAGCGATCTCAAGGAACCGGTGCGGATCGTCGTGGAAATCAAACGCGATGCCGACCCCGAAGTGGTGCTCAACCAGCTTTACGAGTTTTCTCCGATCCAGGATTCGGTCTCGCTCATCTTCCTGGCGTTGGTGGATGGCAAGCCTCGCGAATTGACGTTCAAGGAACTGCTGCAAGAGTTTCTCCGGCATCGCGTGACGGTGATCCGCCGCCGCACGCAGTTTTTGCTGTCGCGGGCGCGGAAACGCAAGCACACGGTCGAAGGGCTGTTGTTGGCGCTGGCGAACATCGACGAAATCATCCGGATTATCCGCGCGTCGAACTCGCAGGCGGAAGCGAAGGCCGGATTGATGGGCGTCGCCTGCCCGGCGTCGATGATGGAACGGGCGCTCGGAGCGACCGGCTTCGCGCAGTTCAAGCTGGAACGCGGTGACTCGCCGACCTACTCGTTGACCCCGGTTCAGGCCGAAGCGATCCTCCGCATGACGCTCGGCCAATTGGTCAACCTCGAACAGGCCAAGCTGTCGGGCGAGCACGCCGAACTGCTCGAGGAGATCGTCGAGTATCTGCGGATCCTGTCGGACGAAGCGAACATCTTCGAAATCATTAAGACCGACCTGCGGGAGATCAAGGCGAAATACGCCGACGAGCGGCGCACCGAGATTTCGGGCGAGGAGATCGGCTCCTTGAATCTCGAAGACCTGATCACCGAAGAAACGATGGTCGTCTCGATCAGCCATAGCGGCTACATCAAGCGGACGCCCTCGAGCGTCTATCGGTCGCAAAAACGCGGCGGCAAGGGGCTCAAGGGAGCGCGGACCGAGGACGAGGATCCGATCGCCAACCTGTTCGTCGCCAGCACCCACGCCTACCTGCTGTTCTTCACCAATCAAGGCAAGGTGTATTGGCAGAAAGTGTACGATTTGCCGCAGTTGAACCGCGAGAGCCGCGGCCGAGCGATCGTCAATCTGCTGAACTTGGCCGAGGGCGAACGGATCACCGAATGCGTGCCGGTGCGCGACTTCAACGAGGAAGGCCGTTATTTGATGATGGCCACCCGCAAAGGGCTCGTGAAGAAGACGCCGCTGGATGACTACAGCCGGCCCAAGAAGGGCGGCATCATCGCGATCAAGCTCCGCGAAGGCGATGAGCTGGTCGATGTGGTGGTCGCCAAACCGGGCGATGAAATCATCCTGTCAACCGCCAACGGCATGGCGATTCGGTTCCATGAAGCGGATGCGCGGCCGATGGGACGCAACACGTCCGGTGTCAAAGGTATCTCGTTGCGGCAAGGCGACGCCGTGGTCGGCATGGTGGTCGCCGATCCGGCCGCCACCCTGTTGACCGTGTGCGAACGGGGATATGGCAAGCGCACCAATTTTGGTCCCAATTCGCCCTACGTGGGCGGCGACGAGCCGGCGGCGTACGACGAGTCGGCGGGCGAGAGCGTGCCGGGCGAGAGCGCGGCGAGCGTCGCTGCGGCGCCGGTCGCTGAACCTGACGACGAAGGGGATGACGAAGGCGCCTCCGGAGCCCGCTACCGCACGCAACGGCGGGGCGGACTTGGCCTGCGTGATATCAAAGCCACGACGCGAAACGGCAAGGTGATCGGCATCATTCGCGTCGATGACTCGGACGAAGTGCTGATGATGACGGCTCGCGGCAAAATCCAACGGATCGCCGCCAGCGACATGAGCGTGATCGGCCGCAATACCCAGGGCGTCCGGATCATGACGCTGGACGACGACGACACGCTCGTCGCCGTCGTCCGCGTGCCGAAAGAGGACGAGTCGCCGGCGGAAGAAACGAAGTAACTGGGGGCGTCGCGCCGTGCGAGCGTTCATCACCGGGATCAGTGGCTTCGTCGGCGCTCATCTTGCCCGCGTCCTGGCGAGCCATGGCGATCAAGTGGCCGGCGTCAATCGCCAGGGTTGTTGGCCGGCCGACCTTGTGACACCGATGCGCGAAGCGCGGATCGAGTCGCCGCTCGCCTGGGACATCGCCGACGCGCCAAGTCCCGAGCTACGGCGATTCCTTGCCGACTTTCGCCCCGAAGTCCTGTATCACCTGGCGGCTCTGAGCATCCCCGAGGACTGCGGCGGCTCCGGCCCGCCAACTCCCCGAGCCATCGCCGTCAATGTCGAAGGCACGATGCGCGTGGCTGAACTTGCCACGACCCTTTCGCAATCGGCGGACGGCGGAGAACCGTATCGACCGAGACTTCTCTTCGCCAGCAGCAGCCATGTGTACGGCGCCGTCGATCCGGCTCGGGCGGTCGTCACCGAGAATGCGCCGCTCCACGGAAACAGCGCCTACGCCGTCACCAAACGAATGGCCGAAGAGCGGTTGTTGGCGGCGGCCTCCACGGGACGGCTCGACGTCGTCATCGCTCGCGCCTTCAAGCACGCCGGAACGAGGCAGGACAGCCGATTGATGCTCGCGGAATGGGCAGCCCAATTCGTCGCCGGCATTGAACCGGTGAAGATTCGATGCTTCGACAGCGTGCTGGACATGACCGATGTGCGCGATGTCTGCTTGGCTTACCGGCTGTTGGCCGAGCGGGGAGTTAGCGGCCGTATCTACAACGTCGGCAGCGGCGTGGCACAGCGGACGGGCGACATTTTTCTTCGCTTCCGAGCCATGGCGAGACCTAGCTGCCCGTTTGTCGAAACGCACCCCGGCTTTCGACAAGAGCCGATCGCCGATATCCAGCGAATCCGCAACGACACAGGATGGTCGCCCACACTGACCTTGGACGACACACTGCGCAGTATCTGGCAGGCCTGCGGATAAGGCTAAGCCTGCCGTTCGGCGGCATGTTGCGGGCGAGGCTCAGGGAACGGCAGCACCCGGTGCCGCTGGCGCGGCAGCACCAGGAGCGGCAGGCATCATACCGGGAGCGGCGGGAACGCCGCCGGGAGCCATCATCGGCATACCCGCCGGTCCACCCGGCACGCCGCCGGGAGCCATCGGCATGCCAGCCGGTCCACCCGGAACGCCACCGGGAGCCATCATCGGCATTCCAGCCGGTCCCCCAGGGACGCCGCCCGGAGCCATCGGCATGCCAGCCGGACCACCCGGGACGCCACCTGGAGCCATCATCGGCATGCCAGCCGGACCACCAGGAACACCGCCCGGAGCCATCGGCATGCCGGCCGGACCGCCAGGGACGCCCCCCGGAGCCATCGGCATGCCAGCCGGACCGCCAGGAACACCGCCCGGAGCCATCGGCATGCCAGCCGGACCGCCAGGAACTCCTCCCGGAGCCATCGGCATGCCAGCCGGACCACCCGGGACGCCACCCGGAGCCATCGGCATGCCGGCCGGACCGCCAGGAGCGCCGCCTGGGGCCATCGGCATGCCAGCCGGATCGACGCCGGGAACGCCCGGAGCGGCGGGAACGCCGCCGTCGGGAGCCGCAACACCGGGGTTGGCGGGGTCAACACCAGGGGCCGCGCCACCTGCCGCAGGAGCGGGTGGAGGCGGCGGGTTCTTCGCGGCGCTCGTGTCCCAATGCGGGAACGGACCGTACTTGTTCACTTCCGCTTGCAACATCACCCAACTGGCCGTCAGTGCCATGAACGACACGGCCAGCATCATGGTGTAGATGCTGAAGCTCTGCTTTTGCGGCGCCGGCGGCGCGCTAGCCCAGCCTTGTTGTGACACGGTCGTCTTTCTTGATCGAGCCTTTGCGGTATTCCGGGAGGATCCGAGCCACCGCGCGGTTCGGCTCGGCCTTCACCACGATAACGCGGCCAAGGTAAGTAGCGCCGCGATACACTTCCATCTCATGACCCGCCTTCAGTCCCGAATCGGAACCCAAGGAGATCTCCAACAAATCTTTGCCGCCGATCGCCAACACCACACCATCGATCTTCGGCGGGATGGCATCGGTATCGACATTAATCGTCAACCCGTTCGCATCCATAACCCGCTTCATCTGCGCGACCTGCTCGACAAGCTGCTCACGTTTCTCCTTGAGCGAGCGTTCCACGCCGATGGCCGAGTTCAACTGATCGGTGAGCTCGACCACCTTCAAGAACTGCGAATCGCGATCGTTCTGAGCGACGCGGACGCTGTCCCGCAGCTTGGCGACTTCTTCCAGCAATCGGTTGTTGTTCGTTTCCAGGGTCTGCAAGGCGGCGGTCTGCTCGGTGTGAGCGCCCTGGAGATTCGTGAGCTCGGTCTCGCGTTGCTGCAACTGCTGTTCGAGCTGCGTGAGCTTCGTCGAGAGCGCCGAGAGCGCGTACGACCGAGCGACTTGTTCGGCCGCGTACTGGTCCTTCAACCGTCCGAGCTGGTTGTTGAGATTCTCAACCTCGGAGGTCTTCTGTTGCAGTTGCTGGACGAGCCCCTGGGTTTGTCCAGGGGTGGTGTTGCTCACCACCAGCTTCCAGTTTTTGTGTGTCGCGAACACCATGAGCGAGAGCGACATGAACACGATGCTCATGATGAAAATCAGCACCGTGAGGATCTTGCCAAGCAGCGTCATAATCCCAAGCCCTTCGACGAGTCCGCTTCGTGTCGAGTCGTGTTTGAGGGTATCCGTAACCCAAGCAAGTATAGTTACGCAAAATTCGCTAAGTCAACGAAACGCTGTCAATTTCCATGGCCTAGGGGGTCTGCGCGGCGCCGACCTTTCCGCTGCTGAGGAACACACCACCCCAGGAAAAAAAACTGCAGTTCGCCTCCTAGCCGATCGGAGGCCGCCGCACCGTTACCGGCGCGACGACCTGGCCATAAAACTCGGGGCGGCGGTCGGCGAACCGGTTGATCTCGTGCTTCCCCGGAACGCGAATGATGTGTTTGTTGCGAGCCCGCTGGAGATCCAGGTCGGCGTAGAAAATCGCCTCGGTAGGCGGTTCGGCCGAAGCGATCACATGGCCGCTCGGATCGCACACCTTGCTCTTGCCGATAAATGGAAAGCCCCGCTCGACGCCGACGCGATTCACGGCTGCGTAGTACACGGCGTTCTCCAACGCCCGAGCCGCAATCACGCATTCCGCGGTGCATTCCGCCCCCGGCGGCCAATTCGTCGGCAGCGCGATCAGATCGGCACCCGCTAAAGCCATCACGCGGGCGGCCTCGGGGAACGCCCCGTCGTAACAAATGTTCATCCCCACCTTCAGGCCGCCGGCGTCGTGGACCGCGAACCCTTGGTCACCTGGCGTCGTGAATCGATCAATTCCCAAATAAGGTAGATGGACTTTGCGATAGTTTCCGATCACCCCTTCCGGCCCGACCAGGCAGCAGGCGTTGAACACCCGGTCACGGTCCGCTTCCAGCAGTCCGAAGACGGCGTAAATGCCAAGCTTTTTGGCGGTGGCGGCCATCCGTTCCGTGGCCGGTCCAGGGACGGTTTGGGCGTACGGCCGGCACTCGTCCAGGCTCTCGAAACAGTAGCCGGCCAGAGCGCATTCGGGAAAGATCGCCAGATGAGTCCCCGCCTGACGCGCCTCCGCCAACGCGGCTTCCATCCGTCGCAGATTCGCTTCGGGGTCCGCGAAGGCGACATCCATCTGCACGCCGGCGATCCTCGCCGATTGGATCATGCTGTCATCACTCCCCTCTGAATGCGATACGGCCCGCCTTCGAGCCAGTCCGTCGTCGGACTCGCCGGCTTGATTGGCTCTTTCGATTCGTCCGTTTGATTGGTTCGTTCGCTCGCTCGATTCGCTCGTTCTATTCGTTCGTACTATCGGCCAAATGGGCCTTCGGTTCGCCCGTTCCGCCCAAAAATTCCTCAAACTCGTCAGGCATTGGCGTGTCAAACTCTAACGACTGCCCCGTCAACGGATGAACAAACCCGAGCTGCTGGGCATGCAAAGCCAAGCGGTCATGCGGCCAACGCGGATGCTTCGCCGATTGCGGCGCATACAGTTTGTCGCCCAGGATGGGGTGGCCCGCCTCCGCGAAATGGACGCGGATCTGGTTTCGTCTCCCCGTTTCCAATTCCACCCTCACCAAGGTCGCGTCACGCAGTCGCCGGGCCACTTCGTACCGCGTGACCGCCCATTGCCCCTCCTCGTGCTCGTCGACGGATCGCTGCCGCAGCCCCTCGCCGGCCCCCAACCGCGACTGGAACTCCCCCCGGTCGGACGCTAGTCGGCCAGCCACGATCGCCAAGTACCGCCGCTGCGGTTCATGGGCGGCGAACTGCTGTCGCAAGGCATTGGCAGCCGCTTCGTCCCTTCCCAACACGATGACACCGGAAACGCCTCGATCGAGCCGCTGGACGGCCCACGTCCACACCCGACGACCTCGATTTCGCTTCGTCAGATACTCGGCAACCCGCTGCACCAGCGTATTGGTTTCGCGTTTCGGCGAAGGCACGGTCAGCCACGCCGCCGGCTTGACCACGACGATCAAATGCTCGTCCTCGAACAGCACCTCGAACCCCAAATGCTTTGGCGGGCGTTTGACCGCCGCATACCGCAAGGCTTCGTCGTACCGCACCTCCAATACGTCCGCATCCTCCAGCCATCGCCAAGGCTCGGCGCATACCGCGTTGTTCAATCGCACGCACTGTTGGTCGAAAAGGCCTTGCGTGCGCCGCCGCGAGGCGCCGGTGAGCATCTGAACCACCCGATCCGCTCGCCGCTGCTCGGCAGGAACCTCCGAAGTGACAATCAACCGCTTGACCGTGTCGGCCATGGTGTCTCCGTGATTCCCCGTTGTCCCACTGAACCTTGGAAGGATGACTCGCAACGACTCGCACACAGCAGATCGCACGCAGCAACTCGCACGCAGCGAATCGCACGCAACGCCTCACAACAACTCGCACGCAGCGCTGGAACGCCGAACGGACTGACCGGCGACGTTCAGCCCCAAACCCCCTCAGACCTCGTCGGTGTACGCGATGATGCGTCGTAAGAAAGTGGTCTCGCGCTGGAGCCGAGTCACTTCGGTCATCGGGCGGAGGCGAGTGACTTTCCAGTTCACATCCGAGTTATCCGCCCGCTACGGTGGACTGACTTGTTCGCTACGGTCGCGGAATGTTCCAACGGCAGACAAGCGGGTCGCGGCGATCGGTGTACCACGAAGCCCACGACGAGCACGAACGTATCAGAGAAAGAAGCGTTCGATGTCATCGTTTAGGGCCCTTCTGGGTTTCCTGTGGGGCGTCATCGCAGGAGTCACAGGATGCGGCTTGCGCCGTGGCTCGGAAATTCGGCGAGCCACGAATCTTCGGCGGGACCCACACGAATCCCGGATGGACCCTATCTTTTACTGCGGAGGCTTGGATTTGCAGCCAGACCCACGCTAAACCCAGATGGGCCTCTTAGAGTTTCGACCCGACGTGGCAGTGAACCGCGATCGCACAACCGATCATGCGATTCGAGCGCTCGTCGAACTCCATCTTTGTCACTTTCGTGACCGTCGTGACCTTCGTGGTTGCTCCAACCGAGTCCGATGGTCAACGCCCTGAGTAGCGAACTCGCATTCGCACGTCACTCTCCTGCGAATCCGCAAGACTGTGACTCTGTGTGGCCCTGTGACTCTGTGGCCCTGTGACTCTGTGGCCCTGTGACTCTGTGGCCCTGTGACTCTGTGGCCCTTACAAGCCCGCGCCGGCAAAGGCGGCATCGGTCGCGTTTTCATCCACGCTTGACTCGGGTGCCGACAGTCCGTCATTGCCAATCGCCCCGAGGCACTCGACACCCTCGCTCGCCACATCCCAGCCCGCGAGCACACCATCGCGAATCGCCGCATCCCGAAACGCAGTGGACGCGTGTAACTTGCTCACGCCAGTCGACGGGCTTGCGTTAGCCGAAGGCCCATCATTGGAAATCGAACTCGTCTGGCCGTCGGTGAGTCCCGCTGCGGCCGCCAACCATGAAGCCGCCATCCAGGAGGATCCTCCGAACTCCGCTGACTCGCTCGAGCGGCCCAGGGACTCGCCTTCACCGCCAACACCTGCAGATTGCCCGCTGGCAGATTGCCCGCTGGCGACTGTCTGCCCGTTGAGCCGGTTGATGACCAGCAAGGCATCGATCGGGGCGAGCAGGCTGTCGCCACTGGCATCGAAGCGAATCCGAACCGGCTCGAACGCGGACCGCCTCATGACGGGACGTGCCAAGATGGATCGCATCGGACGGTCGCCGCCCAGGCGATACGAACCTTTAACATTCAACTCGTTGATCACATTCAACGCATCGATGGGCGCCACCAGTCCGTCGCCATCGACGTCGCATGGTTCGGCCTCGTTATGCCATTCGTTGATTGCTGCCTGCGTTGAGAACTCGTAGTTCGGCGTAAACTGTTCGACCGTGACGGAACCGTCCGTCGCGACGACAGCATGCACGTGATGACGCTCGCCGTTCACCGCGAACACCAAGTCGTACAGATGCTCGCCCGTGTTCTCGTCGATTCCCGAACATTCGGCGGTGACCAGCCGAATGCTGTCTGGCGGCGTCTCCAACTGTGTGGCTAGATCCTCGATCGCGATTCGCAAGACGTCAGACAATGTCGTGTCATCCCACGGCGAAGGGCTCGCGGCCGGATCGACCACGGACGTATCCGCCGAGGTCTCCACGGATTGGCCAGCGCTGGCCATGAGCGGTTCCATACCGCGCCAGTAAACGGCGGGGAAAAGGATCGGATTCTCGAAGGCTCCTGGCTCGGGGCCAAGATCCAAGCTACCGGCCAGTTCATGGCCGGCGGACGCGTCCAGCGCCAGAATTCCGCTCGGCGCGACCGCGTACACATGGTCGCCAATCCAAACGCTTCGAACCGTGCCCCGCTGCTGCACAATGCCTTCGAACACCAAACCCGATGACTCGTCAGCCGCATCAAAATCGACCCGCAAGAAAGCCAGGCCGGAAAGATCCTCGTACTGAGAGTACCAATAATCCAGCGGCATCGAGGTCGTTGTGAACATCATCGGCTCGCCCTTTTCCATCAGGCCCGAGCCATCCTCGGCGTATCCATCACCGGTGTTGCCGACATCAGTGTCGCCGTAATCGGTTTCGCCGTAATCGGTGTCGCCGCCATCAGTGTCGCCACTGGCATCCGAGTTATCGCTGGACGAACCGTCGTCTTCGCCGTCGGCGATCAGGGCGTCAGTCATGTCGCCACCGACGATCGAGTCGCCGATAAAAGAGCCATCCTCGATCAGGATCGGCTCTTCGTACGGGAGGCTTCCCTCGGGCGCCGTCGAGCGACCAGCGTTTACGGGGAACGCGAGCAATTTGAGCGACGGCACCCACAGGAACGCTAGATGCTCCCATTCGGCCGGCGAACCCATGACGGTTTCGTCGAATGTGTACAAGCCTATTCGCCGCGGATCGGCAAAGTTGCTGACATCAAACACGGAGACCTGAACCCGCCATTGCCAGTCGCCAATGTCGACCCGCCCGATGCCGACAACGTGGGTGTCGTCGAGCACCTGCAAGTAGCTGGAATAACCCGGGATCTTCAGCTCACCCACGACCTTCGGTTGGGTCGGATCGCTCAGGTCCAGCGTGAAGAATGGATCAATCTGTCGGAACGTAACAACAAACCCGCGATCGCCCGCGAAGCGCACGGAGCGGATCGTTTCGTCCGGCGCGATGCCGGTGACCGAGCCGACCACGGCGAGTTCCGAACCGCGGGCTTCGAGCACATAGACGGCATTCTCGGCCGACCAACCGATGTCGGAAAAGTTGGACATCGTGGTGGCGACTCGGAGATGGCCTTCGTGTTCGTCGGCGGAAAACTGGCTGAGCGTCGAGCCAGGGACGGTACCGGAGGCCGTGGCGCGGACCTCGCCAGTCGCCGTATTCCAAGTGAACTGGAGGATGTCGGTCGATTGCCCGGACCCGAGGTTGGAATAATCGTTTTCGAAAACGTACAAATGGTCCGCCGTGGCAAGGAACGCGCTCGCCCACGACGTTGGAATGGCTTCCGCCGCGATCGGGCCCGCTTGGTCGTCGAACACGTCAAACGACACGACACTCATCAGTCGCGCGGTCTCATCGTTCACGGGCCGAATGATGTCGCCCGGTTCGTGCAGCGATCCGCCGCGCACGAACGCGAACTGTCCGTCGACGGTCGAATACTGCGGCAAAAGTCCGTCGATGATCGCGTCGAGTCGCGGCTTGATCCCCGTCAGGTACGCGTCGCGATCCTCGTAAACGCAGGAGGGCCCCTCCCAATAAGCGAACCGCCCGGTCGGCATCGCGTCCATGACCATCGGTTCCGCCATCATCAAACCGCCACCGAAGGTGCGGAACACCGGTTCGGTGCCCGGCTTGCTGGCGAACGCGATCGGCTCATATTCCTCGGATGCCCATTCAATTTCGGGATCGGCCTCGCCGGCAGCGCCATCCGCACCGCCGTAGATGCCGCTGTTCGTGCCGTCGCTACCGTCGCTACCGTCGAAAACTCCCGGATCGCCCTCGAACGGAATACCTGCGGGAGGAATACCTTCAGGCGGAATCGGTTCGGTTCCGGGGTCGGCACAGATCATCCGTGGAGGCGGCAACGCCAAGTCGCTATTGCTGACGATGACGAACACTTTGTCGCCAATCGCCCGCGCTTCCAGGAACTCGCCGTCCATCTTCGTTTGTTCGAGCAGCGTTGGGGTCGAGGGATCACCAACGTCGAAGACCGAAACAGTGACCGCCGACTGGGATTGCATCGAAGGCGAGTACGGCAAATCAGCGACGGCCATCCGCCCGAACATCGGGTCAACGCCCCATCCGTGCCACTGCGTGGAAATGACCGTCAACCGGTCTCCCGCCAGGAATTCACCAACCACGTTGCCCTGGATCAGAATTCGCGAGACAACCTCCATGCCCGCGTCGCTGGAGATACCCGACAACGCGGAGACGATCGCGACCTCGCCGTTGCGGGCGACGTACAGGTAGCGACCATCCGTTTCGACCAAATCGGCTTCGTCGACGCCAGCGACTTGATTGTTCGTGGTCGAATGCTCAGGGACGACGGAACCGGCGGCACTGTTATTCGACGAGGGAGCCCGAAGGTCTGTCGACGAGACCGCGTCGTTCATCATCATCGGGTAGTAGCCATAGGTTGGCTGCCCGAACTGGTACGCGTAATCCTTGAGTGCCTTCTGAACCAGGAAATCTTTGACGTCCCCGACTGTGTCGAAACGGGGCAACGCCTCCGGTAGTCCCGCGAAGAGGCTCGCCGCGAGCACCGAACGCCCTTCGAGCCGTTCAAGGTCACTCATGGACCGATGAACGCGTCGCCGATCGGCCTTCGCCTTTGACCGGCCTGCCCGCCTGACATGCCGCGTTCCGCCGCTCGATTCCCCCATCAGCTCCCCAGCTAGCGAGGGTACGCCAGCCAGCGAGGGCGTAACTTTCCCCGAAGAGCGTAGGGAAAGGAGAACGGCCAGTTTGCGAAGCGACTTCATGATTCGGACCCCGTCCCAGGAGGAGAGCTATCGGTCCGAAATGCTAGCTGTCAACCCGACAAAGGTCAAGGATTAGGCGCTCTTGGACTCGAACGGCATCGATGCCGTGCCGGTTCCAAGCAAAACAAACGGCGACAGACGCTCCAGACCGTATCGCTTGCTGATCGGCACCCTGCGGCGGACGGCTCGAGTTCCACCCGCACGAAATGTCCAAAATCGAACCGCGATCGCTTCCAAAGCCGCCCAATCGCCCCGGTCTCACAAAAGACGTGCCCGCCGGACTCGCGGTCGCTCCACGACAGAGGATCTCATGGAGGCCCGGAGCCATAGCGCCACCTGGGGCATAGTGGCGCAGCGCGGAGGCACAGAGCGCGGAACTGCGCGAGAATGGGATTGGAATGTTGCTCGTCAACGCAATGGAGGCCCGGTTGAAACCTCGTTTGCCCGTCCACTGATCGGCTTACGCTGAGTCGGCTGCGTGATTGAGCCGAAGTCACTGGGCTCGCGGACGGGCGCGCCAGGCTTGGGCGGCTTCCCACGCCATCGGCAACACCGACACCACGATGATGCCGAGGATTACGAGGCTGAAATTGCGTTTGACGACGGGGTGTTGGCCGAAAAGATAGCCGGCCGTCAAGAAGATCGCGACCCAGATTACCGCCCCGACCACGTTATACGCGAGAAACCGGCCGTAGCGCATCGCGCCCACCCCGGCGACGAACGGCGCGAAGGTCCGGACGATCGGCACGAATCGCGCGAGGATGATCGTCTTCGCTCCGTACTTTTCAAAGAACGCGTTCGTCCGATCCAAATGCTTGCGGTGGAACAGCCAACTCTTCTCGCCGCGCAACACCCGCGGCCCGAGAAACTTTCCGAAGTGGTAGTTCGCCGTGTCGCCGAGGATGGCCGCGATGATCAAGAGGACGCCCAGCAACCAGACGTCGAGCGACCCCAGCGAGGCGATCGCGCCGGCGGCGAACAAGAGCGAATCTCCTGGCAGGAACGGGGTCACCACGACACCCGTCTCTAGAAAGACGATGCCGAACAGGATCGCGTAGGTCCACTCGCCGTATTGCTGGGTTAGTTCCGCCAAATGCCGATCAATATGACGGATGAAGTCGATCAGCTTGAGCACCGCGTCGAACATGCCTCGGGTTCCTCCTTGAACCGCCACGCTCGCTCGTGACAGAGGCCGAGCGAGCCAGTCCGGCGCCGCGACTCTGTCCGCCTCGCGACTACTCGGGAAGCGGTCTACCCTTGGTTTCCGGCAGGAACGGCAGCACCATAAGCCCGATCAAGAACACGCCGCACATCGTCATGCCCGCGTACCGCATCGGTTCGGCGGTGCCGGAGAACAGGTAGTTCAGTCCGATCTTCACTAGCGGACCAAGCGCGGCCAGGAACCGGCCGACGTTGTAGCAGAAGCTCGTGCCCGTCGATCGCAAGCGTGTGGGGAACAGTTCCGGGAAATAGATCGCGTAACCGCCGAACAGCGATAGTTGGCAAAAGCCCATGATCGGGACGAGCACCCAGATTTGCCAGAATTCTTCCAAGACGTAAAAGACGGTCAACGTGGTGAAGAACGCGGCAAGCAGCGCGATGGCGAACGTTGGCTTGCGGCCGATCACCTGCGAGAGCATGCCGAAGCCAAACATCCCGAAAAACGCTCCGACATTGATGGCGATCGAAGTGAAGCTTTGATTCGCGGTGAGAATGGGTTTGACTTCCTTTTCCACCGCTTCCTTCACCGCACTGAGCTCTTCCGGGGGCTTGGCGTACTTGCCCGCCTTCCAGAGGTCGAATAGCTGTTCGATTTTCGCGGGGTCGCTGTCGCCACCGCTTTTGGCTGCCGCGATCTGCCGCTCGAAAACCTGCGCCGTGATCGGTTTCAGTTGCACTTCGCGAATCAAGTCCGGCGTGTAAAAACCGACCGCCCACAAACCGATCACGCCCGAACAGGCCAAGGCCAAGCCCAGGAGGGCATGCTTCCGCAAGGTCGGCTCGCGGAAAAGCTCGCGATACGACCCCAGTTGCTTTTCCACCGCGCCGGTGTGCGAGGCTTGCTCCCAGCGTTCCGGTTCCTTCAATTTGCGGCGAATCACCAACGCTAAGAGGGCTGGCAGGGCGCCAATGCAAAACATGATCCGCCAAGGACTCGCCTGCATCCCCTCGCCCTCCGCCAACCCTAAGCCCAGATTGATGAACGCCGCGCTGATGTTGCCAAACGCGGAGAATGCCTGGAGCAAGGCGAGCGACTGCGTGCGGGCTCGCGAAGGCATCACCTCGGCGACCAACGCCACGCCGACCGCGAATTCGCCGCCGACGCCCAGACCCGTGAGGAATCGATAGAAGGCGAAGTCGTACACGGTGATGGAAAACGCGCTCAATCCTGTGAATAGCGAGTACAGCAGGATCGTGATGAGCATCGTTTTCGCACGGCCGATGCGATCGCCGAGCATCCCGAAAACCAGGCCGCCCGTTGCCCAACCCGCGATGAAAACACTCGTTGAGATGTCGCCAAACGTGCGGGACCAAAACGCGAAATCGTAGTTCGGATCGGCCTTGTAGTCCTTCAACAGGTCGGCCATCGCCTGGGGGCGAGCCAAAATGAACAGTTGTTGGTCGAGGCAGTCGAACAACCAACCGAGCGCGGCCACCACCAACACAAACCAGTGATAACGGTTCATCGACGCATACCACGGCCGATTGTCGCCGCTGTCCGCGCCCGTATCGGGGGAACTGTCAAAGTGGTGCATGCCCATGTGCGGTCCCTTGTTGTCGCTTCGCCCAACCGTCGCTTCGCCCAACCGTCGCTTCGCCTTACTGTCGCCTTGCCTTACTGTCGCCTTGCCTTACTGTCGCTCCGCATGACTGTCGCTTCGCGCTGTGATCACCGCCATCGCCACGAAGGCACGCCCGCCGCTCAATGGCCATGTTCGGCAAGCCACCGTTCGGCATCCAAGGCGGCCATGCAGCCGCTGCCTGCGGACGTGATCGCCTGCCGATAGTAATCGTCCGCGACATCGCCCGCCGCGAAAATCCCCTCGATGCTGGTCCAAGTGCGGAACGGGCGGCTCAATCGCAGATAGCCCTTGTCATTCACCTCGAGCTTGCCGTTCAAAAACGCGGTGTTCGGTGTGTGTCCGATCGCCACGAACATGCCGGTGACCGGCAAGTCGCGAGTCGAACCGTCGAGCGTGCTTTTGAGTCTCAGCGCGGTGAGCCCTTGTTTGTCGTCGCCCAGGCACTCGTCGACGACCGAGTTCCACACCGGCTCGATCTTTGGATTCGACAGCGCCCGCTCCTGCATGATTTTCGAGGCCCGCAATTGGTCGCGGCGATGAATCAAGTAAACCTTGGAAGCCAACTTCGAAAGGTATGTGGCCTCTTCCACCGCCGAGTCGCCGCCACCCACCACGGCCAGCGGCTGGTTGCGGAACCGCGGCAACGCGCCGTCACACACCGCGCAGGCGCTGACTCCGCGATTCTTGAATCGATCCTCGGACGGTAGGCCGATGTAGTTCGCCCGCGCGCCCGTAGCGACGATCACGGTTCGCGTTTCCACGGGCGGATTGTCCCGCGAAATCACCTTGAACGGCCGGCTCGTCACGTCGATGTCGATCACGTCATCGCCGACGATGCGAGTTCCAAAGTTGATCGCCTGCTGCTTCATCAATTCAACCAATTCGACACCCTGCACGGCGTAGTGCGGCGCTCCGTCCTTGACATGGCCCTTCGGAACCGGCGGCAGGTTGAAGTGCCGGTCCGCCGCCACCGCCGACTCGATAAACGCCCGCACATTGCCAACCGGAAACCCCGGATAGTTTTCGACTTCGGTGGTAAACGCGAGCTGCCCCAGCGGAATCATGTCCGGCTGCGGCGTGCCCTCGAAAACCAGCGGATTCAAGCTGGCCCGCGCCGCATAAATCGCCGCCGACCATCCCGCCGGCCCGCTGCCAATCACCACTACCTGTTCCACCACGGCACTTGTCTCGCTTTCGGATTCGCAACCTGGAATTCGAAACCTGGAATGGGGCGGCATTATAGCGGCCGAGCGTCTCGACCGAAGCCCGGATTATTCACGAATCCGGCGAGCGAGCCCTCAATTGGTAAAGCGGTTTTTCTGGGAAAATCCGGGATTTCTTCCGCTTGCGCTCTGGTCCAATGGCGGGCTGCTGCGAAACATTCCTGCGAAGTCGTAGGCTGGCCATTGGAGTGGATGGGTCGATGGCGATTCGGCACGTTCGGATTCGGCCCGTTCGATTTCCGATCCGATTCCGCTTGGCTTCGGCTTCAGCTTCGTCTTCGTCTTGGACCGACAAGTGATGTCATGCGTGGGGCATGTTCTTTGGGAGAAGGAGACTTCCCCATGCCCCGTAGTACGCGCCGACGGCTTATTGATGAGAAGCGAGTCGGCACTTACCACTGCAGTAGTCGCTGTGTTCGCCGGAGTTCTTTCCGCGATCGCACCACTGGCGGACTGGAGCTGGACCATCGCCGGGAATGGATTGCCCAGCGATTGCGGGCGAT
>CAIXSC010000837.1 GCA_903921945.1 uncultured Planctomycetaceae bacterium | reverse complement strand
AAGCCGCCGTCCCCGTCATAGCCCCACGGACCATGGTCCGTCTTGTAGCAGAGGCTCAAGTGCGGCGGGATGCTCTTGTTCACCGGTCCCTGGAGCTTGGAAACCCAGGCCCCAGCCGCTGGCCAACCACCCGTAGGAGCCGGGTTCAGCGGACGCCCCGTCATGCATTGATAGGCATCGTGACCGCCGGTCGCGCCGACCACTGAGCGGATCACAACGCACTTGTCCATCTCTTTCGCGAGCAGCGGGAACAGTTCGCCAACCTCGATCCCCGGCACCTTCGTGGCGATCGGCTGGAACTCGCCGCGAATTTCCGCCGGCGCATCTTGCTTGATATCCCAAAAATCCTGATGCGGCGGACCGCCCGGCAGGAAGATGTTGATGATCGCCTTGTGCGACTTGCCGATGCCCGCCTGGGCCTCGGCCGCCAGCAGCTGCGGCAGCGACAACCCGCCCATGACCATGCCGCCAATCTTCAGGAAGTCGCGACGAGCCATGCCGTCGCAGAATCCGCCCTGCCGGGGGGCCCGGCCAAAAATGGTCAGCATTGGTATCGCTCCTTGGGTAGGTGGATGGTGGGTAGCGAGCTATAGGTGGGAAGCGGATGCGTGCGCAATTTAGCTCATCGGCATCGTATTGGACGCTATTGATTGATTCAAGATTGTCCGGGAAAACATTTTCTCGATGGGAATAGTCGGTGAGCGGTCTGGTCCGGGTCGAACGACCCGCGGGCGGCCGCTGTCGGAGCTACTTCGCCTTTCAGCTACGCGATAGCTCGGTGATCGGTTCGCCCTGGCTCAGGATCGGAATAGGACGGCCGGTGAAGTTGCGGATCGCGACATTTTGGTAGTCGATCCCCAGGTGCCGATAGAGCGTGGCGAGGAAGTCGCCGGGTCCGACTCGCCGTTCCACCGGATCTTCTCCACGAGCGTCCGTGGCGCCGATGACTTGGCCGGTGCGGATCCCGCCGCCGGCGAACAGCATCGAGTTCGCTCGGGGCCAGTGATCGCGTCCGGGTTGAACCGTGCCGGCCGGCCCGCTAGCGACTCCGCCGCCGCTGCTCGCGACATACGAGATCCGCGGTGTCCGGCCAAATTCGCCGGTCACCACCACCAGCACTCGGCGATCCAGTCCGCGCGCGTACACATCCTCGATCAACGCGGAGACCGCCTGGTCGAAGTACGGAGCGCGGAACTGCAAGGCGTCGAAGACATGATGGTTAACCGCGTGATCGTCCCAGTTGGCGACTCGGCCGCAGAGCGGTCCATCGAACTCGGTGGCCACGATATCGACGCCGGCTTCGACCAACCGGCGAGCCAGTAGGCACTGTTGTCCCCAGGCGTGTCGCCCGTAGCGATCGCGCGTCGCGTCGGTTTCGCTTGCCAAGTCGAAAGCCGCTCGCGCTGCGGGACTGGTGAGGAGGTTCAGCGCCTGCGATTCGAATTGATCCATTGCGCCGAGCGCGCCGGTGGCGTCGATGTCGCGACGCAGATGGTCGACCGCCTGTTTCAACGACAGCCGTTCGCGGAACCGGGCTTGCTGGTCGGCGGGCAGTCCGATGTTTGGCACCTGGAACTGCGGGTGGCTCGGATCGCCCGTCACCGTGAACGGTTCGTAGGCGGGACCGAGGTAGGTCGCGCCGGCGATCGTGAAACTGTCGTAGCGATCGACGGGATTGACCGACACGTAACTGGGAATTGCCCGTCGCGGATCGCGACGGAGATAGCTGGCGATCGACATCCAGTCCGGCAGCACGGGCGTGATCTTGTCTTGCGGATCGGGGTCGCCGGCGAGCACTTGCAGGGAACCGGCCGGATGGCCGCCGCCCGTGTGGGCTACGGACCGTAGCAGGGAGTAGCGATTGGCGATCTGGGACAATCGCGGGAGCAACTCGGAAACGCGGATCCCCGGCACATTCGTGTCGATCGCGGAGAAGGGTCCCCGGAATTCGGCCGGCGCTTCCGGTTTGGGGTCGAACGTCTCGAGGTGGCTGGCGCCGCCGCGCAGCCAAACCAAAATGATCGCGGTCGGAGCGGCCTGCGGGGACGGGGCCGCCAACGCGGCGCGGCGCCGCAACAGCTCGGCGAATCCGAGCGTGCTAAACCCCGTCAAACCGGCCCGTAGAAATTCGCGACGGGATGGGACCATGATCGAGCTCCTAGGTTGCGGACGTAGGTGTTTGTAGCCGCCAAGTTCGCCGGCGAGTCACACGGGGTGATTGACGATCGCGACTCAAACGGGCGATTGGCACGCGTGATTCATATCGGGCGATTGGCAAGCTTGATTCATATCGGGCGATTGGCAAGCGTGATCGACAATCACGAGTTACAGGAGCGATTGACTGGAGCTATTCTCCGCCGCGATTCACCAGCCGCGATTCACCAGCCGCGACTCACCCGCCGCGACTCACCCGCCGCGACTCACCAGCGCGACTCACCCGCCGCGACTCACCAGCGCGACTCACCAGCGCGACTCAACCGCCGGGTGCGCCTTGGGTGTTGACGTACAGCGAGTAGAGCGAAGTGCTGCCGCACATGAACAGTCGATTGCGGTGGCGGCCGCCGAAGCAGACGTT
>CAIXSC010000836.1 GCA_903921945.1 uncultured Planctomycetaceae bacterium | reverse complement strand
GAGATGTTCCGCAGCACGGGATAGGGCCCCGCCCGCAAACTACTGGCGGCCGCTAGCGCGATTTCATCGCCCGAACGGGACCCGTCGCTGCTTGAACCCACCGCAATCGGCGAAGTTGACGCCATGAGGCTTTCTCCATAGGACCGACCCTCCTTCACGACTCGCGACGCGGCCCATGGCGAATCCTTCACCACGAGCACTGACGTCCAGCCGCGGCCGCCATGGCCGCCAAAACCGTTACGGGTCCGCTCCGCGGGCCCGCCGCCCCGGCATGAGGCGCGTCCTGGTACTGCCGGCAAATCTCATACAGCCGGCAATGGTCACCAGTGTAGGGGCTAGCCGAGCGATGTCAACGCGCAGCCAGACCGCCCATTGTCAGGATGGGTCACTGAGGAAAACCGTGCGGCTTATGTCGATTCCCCACCGGGGATAATTCGCTCTTGCCACCCGGAAAAGCCGATAGCATCCGAATAATCGCCCCGGTCATCGCGTTCGCGTCGACCGCGGGCGGCATGCAGCTCGGCATTCCAGCAACCACGCGGGCAATCGCCCCAGGAGGACCACATGCGGCAGCTTTCCATGGCATCGATGCTCGCCCTTTCAACCTGCATTCTCTGCTTTGCCGCTTTTGCTCAAGAAGCCGCGCCAAAGAAAGACACGCCCCCTGAGGCTTCTGTTTGGATGCGGAAAAAACTCGACTACTCCCAACAAATCCTCGAAGGGATCGCCGAAGCCGACTTTGACCGCATCGCGACGAACGCCCAAGCGATGCGCGCACTCGGCAAGGTCGAAGGCTTCGTGCGCGGACGCACGCCCGGGTACCGCTCGCAACTACAGATCTTCCAGGACGCGACCGACCAACTGATCAAACATGCCGAGAAAGACAACGTCGACGGCGCCGCCCTCGCCTTCACGCAACTCACCATCAGTTGCGTCAATTGCCACAAACACCTCCGCGAATCCAAGTAGCCAGAGGCAGGCACGCTGCTTCCCATAAAGCGAGGCGCCTGGGTGGAATGGCGAAGGCGCATGCCCGGACCGACTTGGGTCCCCCGGCCTTTGTTTCGCCCGTACTTTTCGGCTGCCGACGCTGAACCGCCACGTGTCGGCTGGCGTAATAGAGGTGGAGAGCGAGTGGCGCTGGGGAGTACGGAGCTGGACGCGGGGCCGATCACCCGCCGGTTTCCACCTTGGCGCGGCTTGACTGAAAGCGAGGTGTCGATTTAACGACAGCCACAGTTGGCAAGGGAGCCTCGGGCAGCGTCGCCAGTTCGCCCTGTCCGTGGCGGCTTCGGTTCGCGGTTGACAACCGCCACCGGCCGCGTCCCACAAGTGGGTAACCCGCGATGGCACGCGGGGCTCGAGGCTCGGGTAGGCAGCGGATCGCAAGGTGTCCGGTTTGTTTCACGGCGATGGTTGGCCGGAAACATTCGCGGCACCTTTTTTTATGCCTATCGCGCCGCGCGACATCCTGCCGCGGCGTTATTCTCCATCCGCGCGAACAAACTCGACGTCGTAGGTCTCGCCCAGCGCCGCTTGAAAGTAGGTGCCGCGCAACAGGCCGCTCGCCGGGTCGAGATTTAGATCGTAGATGCACCCCGGGTAGTTGAAATCGCGCAACTCAACCGTCAAATGCGCCGCATCACCATGGCTGTGCGCGGACGCCTTGCCCACCTGAATCGGGTTCGGATTCAGGTAAGCCGCTTTCACTTCGCCCCGTTCATCCACCGACTCGACCTTCAGCACGTAATCCGCGTCCCGGCGCCGCCAGCGCCCGACCAACTTCTTCAGCGCCGGCAACGAAAACTCGTCCGCCTTGTGGTCTCCTGCGCCGGCTGCCGCCCCGCCAGCGCCGCTCGACGACGCCCCACCTGATGCCGTCGAGCCGCTTGCCGCGCCGCTCGAATCGCTCGATGCCGAACCGCCCGAAGGGCCCGGACGCCGATCCCGATAACTGCCCGCGTCCGGCATCCAGACAAGTACGGCCACCGCCAGCGCCACCAAGCCGGCGCCGCCCATCAGCCACCAGCCAAACGGCGTGGAACTTTTGCGTGACGGTTTTGCCATGAGCGATCCCCAACGATGG
>CAIXSC010000835.1 GCA_903921945.1 uncultured Planctomycetaceae bacterium | reverse complement strand
CGTAGCACGCGATCCGCGCCGCGGGTGAACACGGATTCGAGATGCTCGCGACGACATGCTCGCGACGCACAAGATGTCCGTCTACTCGAAAAGTTCGAGCAATTCCGCGGGTCGGGCGAGGAGTCGTTGGGCGCCGTGTGCGAGCAGTTCGTCGCGTTCACGAAATCCCCAGAGGCATCCGACCGGCAGCATCGCCGAGCGAACGGCCGTCTGCATATCCACCAGCGAATCGCCAACGTAGGCGCAGCGTTGGGGCGGAACGTCGAGTCGGACGGCGATTTCCAAGGCGCCGGCCGGATCGGGCTTTCGCGGAACTCCGTCACGCTGCCCTAGCACCACGACGAAATCATCCGCCGCGAAATACTCTTCCACGCATTTCAACGTGAACGGATGGGGCTTGTTGGAGAGTACCGCGAGCGGCACTCGCAGCGATCGCAGTTCGGCGATCAATTCCACGATCCCTTCGTAGGGACGCGTGTATCGGTTCCAGTGGTGGTCGTACACTTCGTGAAACCTCGCCACGCACGGTTGCAGCCATTGGTTCCGGTCGGCGGTCGCGGGCAACGCTCGTTCAAACAGCGTCACCACCCCATCGCCCACGAGGTACCGGAAACGATCGAGCGGGTGGACGGGGAACTGGCGTTCCTCGAGCACTTGATTCACCGTTTCGGCGATGTCGCGAAGCGAATCCAGCAGCGTTCCATCGAGATCGAAGACGACAGCGGCGGGCGAATCGGCCATGGAGTCACGCTTGGAGGGACAGCGGATTGGAATGCGAGCGGCGATGGCGTGGAGGGTGGTTTAGGCTTTAGGGGCCATCGCGAGCAGTCGGATTTGCTTGTCGTAGTGGGCGGTGGCGAGCTGGATGCCGTCGGGATGAACGGCAAGGTCGCGAATCATGTTGCCGACATTCAGCGTGTGGAATTCTTCCTTTTGGTCGAACTTCCAGAAGAAGAGATGGCCGCCGCCGCCACCGCCCGAGCCGCCGATGGTGAAGCCGTCGGGATGAACGGCGGCTCCCCACATGGCGCCTTGGACTTTGGCCTTGCTTTGATGCATGACGAGTTCTTTGGCGTTCTCCCAGTCCCACAAGACGATCGCCGGATTGCCAACGCCGGCGAACGCGTTGCTGACGTTCGTGATGCCGCCAACGGCGAGCATTTTGCCGTCGCGGCTGAAGGCCATCGAATGCGCTCCGCCGATGTCGGCCATGAAGCTGCCGTCGTATTTGTGGAGCGCGGGGATCGCGAACTTTCGCTTCGCTTCGCCGGTCGCGACCTCCCAGTGGATATGCTGCGATTTCAGGTCGTTCGAGACGAGCGCGCTGCCGCTGGGATGGAACTGAACGTGGTAGACATTCGATTCGTGGCCGATAAGCTCGCGAACGAGCGAACCATCGTCCATCCGCCAGAGTTTTACTTTGTTGTCGTTGCCCGCGGTGGCGATTAACTGACCGTCGGGGCTGACGGAGAGGGCGCGGATCCAGCCGGAATGGGCGTCAACAGTGCGTGTCGGCGCCGGCTTTTCCGCCGTGGCCGGCCACCAAAGTAGCCGGCCGTCATAGCCGCCTGTCACGAGCGTTTCGCCGTTGGGCGAGAACCCGACGCTGCGAATCCAACTGGTATGCCCGAGCAGTTCCGTTTTCGTGCCCGAGGCGATATCCCAACGCAAAACCTTGTTGTCCTCCGCGCCAGCGAAGATCAGCTTGCCGGTCGGATCGAATCGGCAGGCCAGCAGCGGGCTGGTGTGAGCGAACGATTTCACGACGTGCGTTTTCGTGGGATCAGCCGCCATGGCGGGACTCCTGCAGGCTTAGGTGGGAACCGCGGGATGCGGCATACACGTCACGCGGCGAACACAGTCCGCGGCGAGACCGTCACGCGGCGAACTCGTTCCGCGGCGAGACCGTCACGCGGCGGATT
>CAIXSC010000834.1 GCA_903921945.1 uncultured Planctomycetaceae bacterium | reverse complement strand
GCTGCAGCCTTGACCTGCCGCTGCGCGCGGAATTATGGCAGGAGGCCGACGAATTGATCGCCATCTTCGTGACCATGGCAAAAAATACGAAAGGAACTGCGACGACCTGATGGCCAGCGAACGAGCGGATTCCGAAGCGAACGTCTCAACCTAATCTTATGTCCACACTCGCCCGGTGGGCCGTGAGGCCTTCTTTGTCGGCGAGTCGCTGGACGTGGGGTGCGACCTCCCGCAAGGCGGCTTCAGAATAGCTGATGACGCTGCCTCCACGCAGGAAATCATTCGCGGTCAGGCCGGCGGCCCAGCGGGCGGTTCCGCCTGTGGGTAGCACGTGGGACGGACCGGCGACATAGTCACCCAAGGCGACCGGGCTGAAGTTTCCCAGGAACGTGGCGCCAGCGTGTCGTAGTTTCGGCACCAATCGCTCGGCGCCTTGGATCGCAACGTGCAGGTGCTCGGGCGCGAGCAGGTTGGTCAGACGGCAGGCTTCGTCCTCGTCGCGGACCAGGATCAACGCTCCGAACGCTTCAAGGCTTTGAAGGGCTAGGTCGCCACGGCTCAAGCCGGCCGCCTGCCGCTGCAGTTCGGCGTGAGTCGCTTCGAGAACGTCGGGGCTCCACGTTACCAGGATGCTTGCGCCGGGGGCATGTTCGGCCTGCGCCAGCATGTCCGCGGCCGTGAAATCAGGCCGAGTTGTTTCGTCGGCGATTACCACCACCTCGCTCGGGCCGGCGATCGAATCAATGTCGACTTCGCCGTAGACAAACTTCTTGGCGAGGGCGACGAATAGATTTCCGGGACCGACGATCTTGTCGACCTTCGGAAGCCCCGTGACCCCGTAGGCCAATGCGGCGACCGCCTGGGCTCCACCGAGCCGATAGACCTCGCGGATGCCTAACTCGTGGCAGGTCGCCAGCACATCCGGATTGTTCGCTCCAAACGGCGTTGGCGGCGCGACCACGACAATCTGCTGGACGCCGGCGGCCGCGGCCGGCACGGCCGTCATCAGCACCGTCGATGGATACGCCGCCGCTCCTCCCGGAACGCAGATTCCGATCCGTTCGAGCGGAACGTACCGCTGCCGTAATACGACTCCCGGCCGCGGGCGCAGTTCGACATCGCGGTGCAGCACGGCTCGCTGAAATTCCCACACGTTGTCCCGTACCCGCCGCACGGTTTCTAGGAACGCCGGGTCGGCGGCTTGGTGAGCGGCCGAAAGCTCGGCGGCCGACACTCGGATGGTGTCGCCCGTCAACGTGGCGTTGTCGAGTCGTTTAGCGTAGTCCAGCAACGCGGGCAAACCCCGCGTGCGAACTTCGTCGCAAATCCGCTCGACCACCTGCCCTGGGGTCAGTGGCGAGCCGAAGACTTCGATCGTTCGCCGCCGTCCCGCCTCGCTCACCACGTTTCCGCGGGGACTCAATCGCTCCCGCAACGCGTCCAATTGCGGGATCAAATCGTCGCGGCGCGAGTCAATACGTAGGAGTTTCAAATTCGCAGTGCTCATGGCGACCTATTGTTGTAGGCAGTCCGCCGCCTGGAAAGGCCCGCGCCGGGCGCTGACCGCCTGGAATTTTGCTCGGCTGAGTGGTAGTACACTCACACTTGCGGCGGCGCGGGTAGGCTCGCGCGGCAGCCGCGGCGAGCGACTTTACGACGCCAGGACCCGCCGGTCCGGGTGCCGCTTCCAACCTTTTTTCGAGAGAAGCCGATGACAGCGGTCATAGATTTGCGGAGCGATACGGTCACACGGCCTTGCCAGAATATGCGTCAGGCGATGGCCGACGCCGAGGTGGGAGACGACGTGATCGAGCGGGATCCGACGTGCGAACGGCTCCAGGAACTGACCGCCGAGCTGCTCGGCATGGAAGATGCTGTCTTCATGCCGTCCGGCACGATGACGAACCAGATCGGGCTGCGGATTCATTGCCGGCCGGGCGACGAATTCCTCTGCGAGGCGGGCTGTCACATTTACAACTACGAGCAAGGGGCGTTTGCCCAGCTCAGCGGCCTCGTAGCTCGGACGATCGAAGGGCAGTACGGCGTGCTGCGTCCCGAGCAAGTGCGGGGGCTCATCCGGCCGGAAAACGACCACCTCGTGCGCACTCGGCTGGTTGTTTTGGAAAACACCCACAATCGGGGTTCAGGCCGAATTCAGCCTTACGCGTACGTCGAGGAAATCTGTTCCTGGGCGCACAGCCACGGGCTGCGAACCCATTTGGACGGGGCGCGGCTGTTTAACGCCGCCGCCGCGACAGGAATTCCCCTCGCGAGTTGGGCCCAGCACTTCGATACCGTCAGCGTCTGCTTCAGCAAGGGGCTAGGGGCTCCTGTGGGGAGCGCTTTGGCCGGAACGCGGGCGGCCATTCAAGAAGCACGACGGCACCGAAAACTGTTCGGCGGCGGCATGCGGCAGGCCGGAGTGCTCGCCGCAGGCGCCCTGTACGCCCTGCGACACAATCGCGATCGGCTGGCCGAGGATCACGCCAACGCCCGCATCCTCGCCGACGCCGTCCGGGGTAGCGAAGGGTTGCAACTTCAACCAGACGAGGTGGATACGAACATCGTCATTTTCCGAGTCGATCCCCGCCTGGGATCGGCCGCTGAGTTTGTGCAGCGGATGGCCGAGCGCGGCGTCGCGGCGCTGGCGATCAGCCCCACGCAAATCCGATTGGTCACGCATCTGGATGTGTCGACCGGCGATTGCCGCCGGGCCGCCGAGGTGATCCAGCAAATCGCGGAGGAATCCGCGGGGCCGCGTGTTTCGCTGACACATTCTGTGGCCAATGCGTAGAATGGCGTTGGCGCCGAAGTGCTCCGCGAGGCGGCGGGACACAGGGCCGATGCCGGCGATCTCGCGGGCCCGCACGATGCGGGGCCCGCTGGCCAGTTTTCCTCCGAGCTTGGGGTTTCCCGTTTCAGTTTAAGGCGTTCCGTGCATGCCCCTGCCCATGTCCGAATTCTGGAAGTCCGTGATCGCCAGCCGGTTGCTGACCCCCGAGCAATGCCAGCAGTTGGCTTCCGCCTACCAGCAAACTGTCGGACCGATCGACGCCACCAATGCCCAAGCGTTCGTCGATTGGTTGACTCGCGTCAATGTGCTGAGCCGCTACCAGGCGACCGTGTTGTTGAACGGCCGCTCGGGGCCGTTTTTTTACGGCGAATACAAGCTCTACGACCGCATCGAAAGCGGCCGTTGGAAAGGCGTTTTTCGGGCCATTCACGCCCCGACCAACCACCCCGTCTTGCTTCAATTCGCCACGGGAGCGGCGACACAAGACCCGCAGCATTGGGCGTTCGTGGTGAGCCAGGTCCACAATCGGCTCGCCGCCCCGTTCCCGTACTGGCATCGGTACTACGAGGTCGTCGATCTCGGGTCGTTCAAGTTTCTGGTCGCCGAGGACTTGGCCGGCGAATCGCTCGATCAGCGGTTAACCCAGGTGGGCCGCATCGCCTGGCGTGACGCCTGTGGCTGGACTCGCCATGCGGCGCTCGCCCTGGCTCAACTGCATCGTTGGCAATTGCCACATGCCGATGTTCGCCCGGCGAACCTTTGGCTCGACTCCCAAGGCCATTGCCGCTTGCTGCAAGACCCGACGCAACTGCCCGGGCCGTGGCCGATGCAATCCGTTGACACCGACGGTTCGCTCGCCGCCCGCGCCGATTACGCGGCTCCCGAACTCCAGCAGGCCGGCAAAGTTCCCGACACGCAATCCGACATCTACGCGCTCGGATGCTGCCTGTATCAGATGATTACGGGGCAACCGCCGTTCCCTGGAGGCGATGTCGCCCGGAAATTCCAGCGGCATGCGAGCGAACCGATTCAGTCGCTGGCGCCGTACGGGGCTCCGGAGCAACTGGCCCAGGTGATCGCCTACATGATGGCGAAGAATCCCGCCGTCCGCTTCCCCGCCGCCCAGACGGTCGCCGATCAACTCGCGCCGTTCGTCGACCCCGCGCGGCTGAACGTCGGCAACCTGGCCGTAACGCCCACCTTGCCGGCGTACGAACAATTCGTCCAGCAACGTGGGCTCGGTCGAACCAGTCAAGCCTTCACCGCCGAAGCGGCCGCCGCCGCGCGGCAAGCTGAAGCTGCGACGCATGCCCTCAACGCGGCTCCGGCTCAAGCAGCTCAGGCGGCTCAAGCAGCTCAAGCGGCTCAAGCAGCTCAAGCAGCTCAAGCAGCTCAAGCAGCTCAAGCAGCTCAAGCAGCTCAAGCGGCTCAAGCGGCTCAAGCGGCTCAAGCGGCTCAAGCGGCTCAAGCTTCGCGAGGTCCGGGCGGAAGTGGTCGCGCCACGGTCGCGGGAGGCGCTCCCGCCGCAGCGACAGGCAGTGGAATGCCGAATGGGGGTGGGGCACCGCCACGAACCTCCTCGAGTGGCACGCCTGCCGCGGCGTCCGCAAAAACGCCCCGGCCCGTCGGAACTCCGGCTGGTGCGGCGAGTCCCCAAG
>CAIXSC010000833.1 GCA_903921945.1 uncultured Planctomycetaceae bacterium | reverse complement strand
GTGAGGCCGTCCGAAGAGGTCCACCACGGATGACACAAATGGACACGGATAGAAGAAGCCGTGATTGCAAATGTGCTATTTGTATCATTTGTGCCATCCAATCCATCCGTTCAATCCGTGCCATCCGTGGTTCATTCCGCCACCCTGAAAAACACTATCTTCAGGACACCACGTAGCGGGTTGGGTCGGATACGCCCGCGTCGGCGAAACCGCGTTGCCGCAGCAGGCACGAGTCGCAGCGGCCACACGCTCGGCCGTCGGCGTCGGGATCGTAACAACTGGTCGTCAACGAGTAATCGACGCCCAGTTCGACGCCGCGGCGAATGATCTCCGCCTTCGTAAAGTGGATCAGCGGCGCGTGGATCGTCACCGGCCGCTCGCCCAACACCGACGCCCGCGTCGCCAACCGCGCCATCGCCTGGTATGCCTCGATGTACTCGGGACGGCAATCCGGATAGCCGCTGTAGTCGACGGCGTTCACGCCCACGAACAGATCGCCCGTGTCCAGCGTTTCCGCCCACCCCAGCGCCAGCGACAGAAAAATCGTGTTCCGCGCCGGCACGTAAGTCACTGGAATTCCCGCCCCGATCTCGGCGACGTCGCCATGCTTGGGCACGGGAATATCATCCGCCGTCAACGCCGATCCGCCAAACGGCCGCAAGTCGATGTCCACGACCACATGCCGAGCCACTCGACGAGCCCGGGCGATCGCGGCGGCCGCCGCGAGCTCGACCGCGTGCCGCTGGCCGTACCGAAAGCTGATCGCGTAAGCCTCGTAGCCCGCCTCTTGGCAAATCGCCAAAGCGGTCGCCGAGTCCAATCCGCCGCTCAGCAACACCACCGCCCGCTTCGTGCTCGCCATCTTCTTTCCTCCGACGATCCATCGCGCCCTAGGCGACGCGGCCGCGGCCATACACCACTTCGCCCGCAATGATCGTCGCGACGATCTCCAACGCCGCGGTGGCTGATACGGACGGGTCCTCTGACAGGTTGAATTGAATCAAGTTCGCCGGCGCGCCCGCTTCGAGGCGAGTGACAGGGTGGCCCGCCAGCAACGCCGGTCGAACGCTCGCCATCTCCACCGCCGTCCGCAGATCGAGACCCGCGAAACGTTGCAGGTTCACGACGCCCACGCCGATCGGCAAGGACGCGCCCGCCAGCAGATCGCGCTGGCCGCCAACCACCAGCCGGCCATCCTCCAACACCTCGATCGACCCCAGCGACGTCTGTTCGTACACGCCCGGCTTCATGCCGGCCATTCCCGTGATGTCGCTCACAATCAAGCAGCGATCCGGCGTCTTCGCCCGCACAAACGACTGCACGACGCTCGGCGGCAAATGGTGCCCGTCCACAATCAACGTCGCCTGCAGACGATCGTCCGCCAGTTGATCCCAGATGTAGTTCGGATGCCGGCGAATTCGAGGGTGCGCGGCGTTCCCCAAATGCGTGCTGAAACGTGCGCCCGCGTCGACCGCCGCTCGGATTTGGCTGGAAGTGGCGTTCGTATGCCCAATGGCGACGACCGTCCCCGAATCGACCACCCGTCGAATGAACTCGGCCGATCCTTCGTATTCGGGCGACATCGTCAGGATTCGCACTCGGCCGCCCGCCGCCTCCTGCCAACGTTGGAACTCGTCCCAGGCCGGCGGACGCACATGCTGTTTCGGGTGAGCCCCCCGCGGTCCATCCTCGAGCGAAATGTACGGCCCTTCGACATGAATCCCCACGACGCGCCGCCGAACCGACTCGCTGCGTTCACACGCCGCCGCGATCGTCCCCACCGCCGCGAGCAGCGTTTCCGCCGAATGCGTCGTCGTCGTCGGACAAAACGCGACCACGCCACACGCATCCTGCGCCATCACAATCCGCTCGACCCCATCCAGATCCAACCCCGGCTCATTGAACTCCCGGCCGCCATAGCCATTGATCTGCAGGTCGACAAACCCCGGCGCGATCCACGGCAACGTCGCCGCCGCCACATCCCGCAGCGGCCGGATCCAGGCGATCCGCCCCGCCTCCATTCGCAGCGTCACCGCTTCGCCCGTATCGTAGCGCCGTCCAAGCAGATTCATGAGTAGTGGTTGGTGAGTGGTGGTTGACAGTTGTCAGTTGTCAGTTGTCAGTTGTCAGTTGCTAGTTGCTAGTTGCTAGTTGCTAGTTGCCAGTTGCCAGTTGCCAGTTGCCAGCTGCCAGCTGCCAGCTGCCAGCTGCCAGCTGCTGGTTGCTGGTTGCTGGTTGCTGGTTGCTGGTTGTGGGGTGCCAGTTGCTGGTTGCTGGTTGCCAGTTGCCAGTTGCCAGTTGCCAGTTGC
>CAIXSC010000832.1 GCA_903921945.1 uncultured Planctomycetaceae bacterium | reverse complement strand
CACGCCGAGCACCGGCAGGACGGTTTGAGCGGCAATCATCCCGGGCAGATGAGCGGCTCCGCCGGCGCCGGCGATGATGATTTCCAACCCCCGAGCCACCGCTGTCGCGGCGTACTCGGCCATCCACTGCGGCGTGCGATGGGCGGAGACGACTCGGCATTCATGCGGAATCCCGAAATCCCGCAACGCCTCCGCGGCATGCCGCATGGTTTCCCAGTCCGACTTGCTTCCCATTACCACGCCCACGATCGGCCGAGCCGTCTCGGGCGGGGAGGCGTCCGGCGCCGCCGGTGCCGCTTCCATGTTCATGCACGCCTCACTCGTCGTTGTTGGTCAGCGGGTCGGCCCCGATCGCCGCTCGCAGCGCCGCCCGCGCCTTAAAGTAGTCGGCGAGCGTCTCGAATTCGAGGAGTGTAGCTTCGATTTCCGCCGCCTCTTGCAAGGCGACGCGGAGCAAGTCGCTGTCTTCGGCGTCAAACCGTTGGCGCTCGGCCGCTTCCAACCGTCGCGCCAGCGTCACGTTGCGCCGGGCCAGACCGACCCGGTCGTACGATGTCGCCAACGCCGACTGGGCGTCCTGAACCTGGTTCGCGATCTTGTTTTGAGTGAACTCGCGTTTGGCCGCCAACTGCGACAATTTGCCGTTCGCCTCGCGAATCTTGCCGTCGGCTTTCCGGCGCTGCAGCGGCAGTTCGAACATCAAACCGGCCTCCAATTCGAACGGCGTCTTGTCGCCTTTCTTGGAAGCGGGCGCGCCGACATCTTTCGAGGCTTGAAGGACGGCGTCGAACGACGGCAATCGCATGTTTTCGCCCAACGACAAATCCACCTCGGCCTGTTGCCGCTGCAAATCGAGCTCGCGGATTTCAGGACGCTGAGTCATCGCCGTTTCGACCGCCGCCGCGAACCCGGTTCGGTCCGGAGCGGTCGGCTCGGGGAACGCATCGGGCAACATCGCCGGTGGCGGCATCACCGGGCGGCCCTGGCCGTCGCGAAAGAACAACGACAGCTTGATCGCCGCCTGCTGCAGCTTGCGTTCGGCCTCCACCACCTTTGCCTGCCGTGACGCGATCAACCGCTCGTTCTGCACCAGTTCGATGGCCGCCAAATCCTCTTGCTTCACACGCTCTTCGAACTGCTTGTTCCGTTCGACAGTCACCCGGAGCAGGTCCCGCTGAGCGTCGTAGCTCAAACCGGCCGCCACCCACGACCAATAGGCGTCGGCGGCGCCGTAGGTGAATTCAAGCAACAGGCCCTGGACAAACGGATCGACTTGCTCGCGTCGCAGCGTGGCCTGAAAAATGTCGGCCCGTCGCTGATCGATCGCGCGGTTCCGGAGCAGCGGAGTCTGCCAACCAACCTTGAACTCGCCGCCCTCGTTCGTCTCCCGGTCCCGGTAGTACTCGGGAAAGCTACCGTCGCCAATTCGATACTGGCCGTAAACGCTACCGCCCGGCATCAACGCCTGTTCCAGCTTCACGAGGTTGCGATAGTTGTCGTAGAAGCCGGTAGCGAGCGACATGCTCTCCGCCTTGACCTTCAAGTCAAATTCGCCGCTGGCCGCCAACTGCTTGCCGTCCGCGATGTCGGCCTCGCGCATCGCCGCTTCCAACGCGGGGAACGAGTAATAAACCGATTCGAGGACGCTCCGCAGCGGCAGCACCGCCCGGACTTCCTCGCCGTCAGGCCTCGGGGCCCGCGGCGCCTCGCCCGCCAACGGCGGCAGGTCCAGCACCGCGCGCGACGGCTTCGGCCCGGGTGGCAGCTCGGGCGGAGGAAGCTCGGCCCGCGAACGGCCCGCTGCCGCTTTCGGTTTGCCCTCCGCTGCGTCAGTCGCGCCCTCCGCCGCCGCCATGGGTTCGCGTCCCGGCTTGTCCGCCGATTTGTCGACCGATTTATCGACCGACTTATCCGCCGATTTATCCGCCGACTTGTCCGCCGATTTATCCGCCGATTTATCCGCCGATTTATCCGTCGGCTTGACGACTGCGTGAACCGCGGGCGGCTTATCGCCTACGGGATTAGCCGACGGTTTGTCAGTGATGGGTTTATCGATCGACTTTTTTTCTACTGATGGTTTCTCGATCGACGGTCTTTCGACTGACGGTTTATCGACTAACGCTTTATCGATCGACTTTTCAACCGACTTGTCAACTGACTCTTCGGTTGGCAGGTTGCCTGCTGGTTTGTTGCCTGCTGGTATGTCGGCTGCTGGTATGTCGGCTGCTGGCGGGCTCGCGGCAGGCGGGCCGGCGGATCGACCGTCGGGCGACTTAGCGGGCGTCATAGCGGGCGTCGTATCGGGCGGGTCTTTCGCCGGCGTGCCTGGCGTCTTTTCCAAACTTGGCAGGGCGGCGTTCAGCGCCGGCTGGGACGGTTTGGGAAACGGATCAGCGAGGTAGGCGACTTGGCGGAACGCGGCGTAAGGCGACTTGCCGGAACTCGCTTGATCGCCTTTCGGGCCAGAGGCGGGGTCCGCGTCGTCGGTTAACTCACCCTGCGCGCGGTTCGAGCGACCGGCCTTGGATGAGTCTTGGACGGGAGGAACGGCGCTCTGGGCCGAATGGCCGATCCACGGCATTCGGCCGGCGAGCGGCGCGACCTGGCAACCGCTGAGGACCAAAGTGACGAACCATCCGAGGCGACATCCTTGCAGCCTGTTCGATGGAATCATTTCGGCAACTTCACTTTCTTGGCACCCTTGCCATCGTCTTTATCGCCGTCGTCCGATTTGCCGCCGGCGTCGTAGGAATCATCCTTGTCGCCCTTGCTGCCATATAGGGGCGGAGGGCCGTCAAACACGGGCGGGAACCCGTTCAGTTGGCGCCAGATCTCGTAACCGAGCGACACTTCGTTGAGCAGCACCCAGCCGTTGGTTCGGGCTCCTTGGCGTAGGAACATGTCGGAAGGCCATGGTTCCGCGTCGAGCGGCCGGATGATGACGCGGAACTTGCCCTTGCCGTTGTCGGCCCCGTCGACCGCCGCGATTCGGCCGCCGAAAGTGCCGAAGGCGGCGGAAGGCCAGCCAGCGGCGAACTGCACGGCGGGCCAACCTTCAAACTGAAGCCGCACTTCGCGGCCAGGCGTGACGAGCGGGATGTCGTTGCCGTCCACCCACAGTTCGACCGCCCGGTCGGCCGCCTCGGGGACAATGGTGAACAGCGGATCGCCCGCCTTCAGCATTTCGGTGTTTTCGTTCGCCATTAGCCGCAGGATCACTCCGTCCCGCGGAGCCACCACGACGCGGCTGTCAAACTGGGCCTGTTTGCCTTCGATCTCCGCGAGCTCTTTCCGCGCGAGCGCGACCTCGCCTTGCGCTTCTTGCTGCATCGCGCGGCCGTAATCGACCTTGGTCTGGGCTTCGAGCGTCTTTTGGCCCAGTTCGGCTTGCTTCGAGCTCAGGTATTTCTGAGCCGCCTCGACGTACTGCTTCGCCGCCTTCAGCTTGGCGTCGGCTTCCTCGTAGCTGCGGCGTTCCTTTTCGTAGGCCACGCCCGAAGTCAGCCCTTGCTCTTTGAGCGCTTTTTGTCGTTCGAAGTTGGAGCGGGTTTGCAAGACGGCGGCCTCGGCCGCTTCGACCGCGTGCCGTTCCGCCTCCACCTTGCGACGGGCTTCCTCGACAAGCTGTTGACCCGATTCGATCAGCATCGACCGCGCTTCACCCAGATCGACGATTTGCCGGCCGTAGGTCGCGACCTTGGTCTCGGCGAACATCAACTTCTCTTTGACCGCGAAAACCTGGGAGGCGAGCCGTTCGCCGCGGGACGGGTCGATGTCGCGGATTTCGAGGATCGGCTGGTTCTTCCGCACCTTGGCGCCTTCCACGATGCCCGGCTCCCAGCGCACGATGCGGCCGTAAATCGGCGACTCGATCGTCTGCGGGCGTTCCAGCGGATTGAACGCCACCACCCGGCCTGTTCCTCGCGACGTCTGCTGCCAGGGCAGTAGCAGCAAGGCGAGGGCGGCGGCGAGCAACAAGAGGATGACCCAGCGGCCGATCCGGCGGACAACCCGGGGAGACTCAACAAGGTGCAACGCGTCCAGACGCGGCTGTCGAACGGGTGTAGGGTGCAACATCGTTAAGCTCCTTTCAGTGGCTGGAAATCAGCGGCGCGGAAACAGGGGAATGAGGCCCAAGCACAATCGACCGTGAACAGCCGTTGGCCACCTCATCCCTCCCCGTCACTATCACCACCGTACATCGCCCCGCCAACCTCCTCAAGCCTTCCATCGCCCGCGGCAACAGGTACGACGGAAACGCGTCTAGCACACCATCCACCAGCAGCATCCGCGGCCGCAAGGCGAAACCGCGAGCGAGCACTAAGCGGCGAATCTGTCCGTCCGACAGAGGCCGGCCCGCCGGGTTCAATTGTGTGTCCAGACCTTGAGGCATGTCGAGCAGCTCTTCCCAAAGTCCCACTTCCTGGAGCGCCGCGCGAACGCGATTCAAGCCGATGTTCTGATTGTCAAGCTGCACGTTGTCGACCACCGAGCCGGTGAACACTTCGCGGTCGCGAATGAGCGACACGTGACGCCGCAGCGAGGATAGATGCAGATTCCGCATGTCATGCCCGTCGATTTCCAGACGCCCATGCGTGGGCGCGCGGGCTCCGTACAGCAAGTCCAATAGCAGCGACTTGCCCGAACCGGGCGGCCCCGTGATCGCCACCATTTCCCCAGGCGCGATCTCAAATGAAACATCCGCAAGCACGCGATTGCCGGCGTCAAAAGTAAAGCTGATCTGTTTGGCCCGAACGCCCGCCGCCCCTTCGTCGCTTTCGAGCGCTCGGCCGGTTGCTCGTTCGACCGGCAAATCGAACAGGTGCCCGATCTTGTCGACCGCCGCCAGCAAATCGTAAAAGCTCTCCAGCTGCTTGCCGAGTTTCGCGAACGATCCCAGGATCACCGACACGATCAGTTCGGCCGCCACCAACTGGCCCAACGTCAGCTGGCCGTTCACCACCAGCCACCCGCCCAGTCCCAGCAATAGAGCTCCACCAACCGCTTGCAACCCGACCGCGAACACGACCTGGCGGATCAAGACCCGGAAGTGGCGCCGCCGAGCTCGGACGTACTCGGTGGCCAATCCATCCGCCACGTCCCACGCCCGACGAGCCCCGCCATTGGAACGGAACGCGACCGTGGAACCCGCAAGCTCTTCCAACCACGCCGCCACGCCGTACTTGGCGTAAGACTCCTCGATCGCTGTTCGCACCGCGCCCCGCCCCAAAGCGAACACGATCACGGCCAAGCAGGCCAAGAGGAATAGGTCGAAACCGAGCAAATACGGATGGTAAAACGCCAACACCAACATCCCGATCACGGTTTGCAACGCCATGGCGATGCCGTCGAGCACCAACATGGCAGCCGTCTTTTGAACGGTCATCACATCGAAGAACCGATTCATCAATTCGGGACCGTGCAGTGAATCGAAAGCCGACCGCTGCACTCGGGGCAAGCGGTACGCCAAGTCCGAGACAACTCGCACAAAAATGCGCCGCTGAATGATTTCGGAAATGTACGCCTGCATCACTCGCAACGTCGCGGCGAACGCGAGAAACGTCAACAGGATCAGGCTCAACACCACCACCGGTTGCAGGAAGCGACCGAACGCCACCGTGTTCACCAGCGCCTCAACCGCGATCGGCGACGCCAACGCCAACAGACCAACGACCGCCGAAAACAACGCAACCACCCCAATGTCCGCCGACTCGGGACGGAGCATGAACAGCAGCCGACGCCATGGCGACATACCATGCCCGCTGTGCCCGTGTCCACCGTGGCCGTGCCCACCACCGCCATGCCCACCACCGCCATGATCGCCGCCACCATGACCGCCGCCACCGTGACCGCCACCGGCTCCCGAGCCCGTGTGGCCGATTCCCGAGCCAACGGCGGCCGACGCATGGCCCGAGCCGATCGAGACATCGGGTCCGTCTTCGCCCGAAAAATAGGGGCGGGCGATCGTCGGACTGACCACCCAGACTTCGTCATGGGCGGACCGCACGCCGACTTTCGCGCCGCAGCGGCGACGCGCCAACCACAT
>CAIXSC010000831.1 GCA_903921945.1 uncultured Planctomycetaceae bacterium | reverse complement strand
GGTCATGATGTGGATTCGCTGGTCGCTGCCGCGTTTGCGAATCGACCAAGTGATGACCACGTGCTTGAAATACTGCGTTCCGATCGCAGCGGTTTGCTTCGTCGGCACCGTGCTTTGGCAGTACGGTTTCTTCGTGGTGGACGGACCGTTGCCTTCGTTGAACAATTTGGTGCCGTCGACACCGCGAGCCGCGGTGCGAGAGGCTTGGACGGTGGCGGCCACGAAGCCCGCCGCGACAGCGCCCGCCGATTCGACAACTCCGAAGGGTGACGAGAACCCCGCATCGGGCGCGGCGGAAACGGTCGCTCCGGAAGCGTCGAGTCCCGCTGCTCCGACCACCTCGCAAGCGGTGCCAAGAATGGCGCCACGCATGGTGCCAGGCAAGATGCGAGCGAAGGTAATGGAGAAGCCGGCGGAGGCAGCCATGTCGACGGAGCGGGTGAACGGCGGGCGGCTCGGCAAAGTCGCCGCGAGCTAATCAACTGGGAGCTACCCGATGAGTATGTTCGCCCCGAGTTTGCTTGCCGCTCTCGACTGGCACACGTTCCTGTTCCTCTTGTTCGCGTTGCTCGCGTGCGGCTTCGCTCTGGCGGTGGTCTTCACGAGCAATGTGGTGCGGATGGCGTTTTATCTGACGCTGTCCTTGAGCTCGACGGCGGGGTTGTTTTTCCTGGCCGACGCCGAGTTCGTCGGGGCGATGCAGTTCATGATCTACGTCGGCGGCACGTTGGTGTTGCTGATCTTCGGCGTCATGCTCACCGCCCAGTCGCGTTTCGTGCAAATGAAGACGAACGCCGGCGAGTGGGTGCTGGCCGCGATTGTGGGCAGTGCGCTACTGGTTTTGCTGGCGCGGACCGCGTTGATGAATCCCGATTGGCGGACGGCCCGCGAAGACCGCGATCAGGTGACAGTGGTCGAATCGCAGACGGCGACGGCGATCGGCCAAGCACTGTCCGGCGTTCGCACGGACCGTCTTGACGCCACCGACTCGACACTGGCGAGCGGCATGTCCGGTTATCTACTCCCGTTCGAAATCGCCTCGGTGCATCTGTTGGTGGTGCTCATCGGCGCCGGCTACTTGGCTCGAGCGAAGCGACGAGCGGCAAGCAATTCAGAAACGGCGGCATGACCGATCAGAGGGCGATAACTCGTGATTGATTTCCTCGGAAGTCCGGTGACCGTTTCCCATTACATGATTGTGGGCGCGGTCTTGTTCGTCTGTGGCGTGCTCTGCATGGCCACCAAGCGCAACGTGCTCGGCATCCTGATGGGCATCGAACTGGTGCTCAACGGCGCGAACGTGAACTTCATCGCCTTCGGTAGCAATCTGCTCCGCGAGCGCAATCTGGGACTCGACGGCCAACTCATGGCCTTGTTCGTGATCGTGCTCGCGGCGGCCGAAGCGGCCGTGGCGCTCGCCATCGCGTTGAACTTCTACAACAACCACACGTCAATCGACGTGGACACCGCCGACGAGCTGAAGGGCTAGGCGCATGGACCTCGTACCGCTGCTGTTGGGAACGGCCGTCCTGGCGCCGCTCACCTCGTTCTGGATCATTCTCCTGCTCGGCCGACGCCTTGGCCGAAACGGCGAAGCGGCGGCGTACGTCGCTGTGTCGGCGATCATTTTCGCCGGCGTCTGCTCCTTCCTGTCGCTCGGCATCTGGTTGGCAAACCATTTTCCGGTCGACGCCCACCACGGACATGGCGATCACGGTGACGGACACGCGGCCGAGCATGCCGCGGACCACGCCGCGATCGGCTGGCCGTCGCTGGCCCTCGCGAGCGCTCAGGCTGACGACGCCCCCGCCGCTCCGAAGCAAGCTGAAGGCAAGGCGGCTGAAGACAAAGCGGCTGAGGACAAGCCGGCTGAAGACAAGCCAACTGAAGGCAAGGCGGCTGAAGACAAAGCGGCTGAGGACAAAGCGGCTGAGGACAAAGCGACCGAAGGCAAGCCGGCGGACTCGCATGCGGAAGCCCATTCCTCGGGCGAAACGCACGCGGACGAGCATCATGCGGCGGAGAAGCCGACGACCGCGTACACCGGCACGTTCTGGACGCTTGGCAAGTTCGGCAAACTGGAACTGTCGATCAGCTATTACGTGGACTCGCTGACGCTCGTCATGTTCTGCATGGTGACGCTGATCGCGTCGTGCATCCACTTCTACGCGATGGGGTACATGCATGACGAGCTGCATGACATCACCGACAAGGAAGTGAAGCTGGCCAATGGCGAGTCGCTACGGCGGCCGGGCCGGTTCCATCGGTTCTTCCAATACCTGTCGCTGTTCTGCTTCAGCATGTTGGGTTTGGTGCTGGCTGGCAACATCGCGATGGTGTTCGTCTTCTGGGAGCTGGTCGGTATCTGCTCCTACTTCCTGATCGGCTTTTACATCGAGCGCAAGAGCGCTTCGACGGCGGCGAACAAGGCGTTCATCGTCAACCGCGTGGGCGACTTCGGGATGATCATCGGCCTGATGGCGCTGTGGGCGGGGGTCGGAACGTTCGCCTTCGGGGACATCGACGCCGACAAGAGCGGTTCCATTGAGCCAGCCGAACGCGGACTGTTTTCGCTGGTCCGATCCGAGAGCAACGGCTACGCGGTCAAAGTGCCGGATGGCATGTTTGTGGCGTCCGCGGTGAATTGGGAAGGCGAGGTCGGCGAGCGTGCTCGGACGATTCTTTCCGACCACAACGGCGACGTGGCAGCCACGCGAACGCAACTGGCGAGCGAATTCCCCGATTTGAAACAACCCGGTTATTGGCTGTTGATTGTCGCGGGCGTGGGCATCTTCTGCGGCTGCGTGGGCAAGAGCGCCCAGTTCCCGCTGCATGTCTGGTTGCCGGACGCGATGGAAGGCCCGACGCCTGTCTCCGCGTTGGTGCATTCGGCGACGATGGTCGCGGCCGGCGTCTATCTTGTCGGCCGTTTCTATCCGGTCTTCGCTCCGGAAGTGCTGCTAGTCATCGCGGTGATCGGCGCGATCACGCTGCTTATGGCGGCCACGATCGCCATCACGGCCGTCGACATCAAACGCGTGCTGGCTTACTCCACGGTCAGCCAACTTGGATACATGATGCTCGCCTTGGGCGTGGGCGGTTGGCTCGCTGGGCTCATGCACCTGGTGACGCACGCT
>CAIXSC010000830.1 GCA_903921945.1 uncultured Planctomycetaceae bacterium | reverse complement strand
TGGCAACCGATCGCCAATGTTTCGACGAGCGCGGCTTGGTGCGGATGGAGTTTCGGGGCCGGATGAAGCTTCCGCGCGGGCACGGTGAACAGCGGCCGCAAGCCACCGTCGCAGTGAACTCCGAGCGTCAGATGGTTCTCGCAGCAGTTCGTGTGGCCGCGGAGGCACGAGTAGCACTTTTGGCAATTGATGTAAGGCTCGACCGCGCATCGATCGCCGGGGCGCACGTTGGCGACGCCCTCGCCCACGGCGACCACTTCCACGCCCAGTTCGTGGCCGGGAATGCGCGGGTAGCTGAAGAACGGCATCTTGCCGAGATAGCCGCTGTAGTCGGTTCCACAGATGCCGACGGCATTCACGCGGACCACAGCGTCGCCGGGGCCGGGCGCCGGCGGCTCAGGGATGTCGATGTATCGAAACGCCTCGGGTCGTTCCAGTTGTGCGGCGATCATGCGATCAATTGTTCTCCGGCAAGCCTTCCACATGTCCAATGTTTTTCACGGGCGCGAAGATCGACTGGACCTCGGCCAACAGTTCCGCGTCGAGCGGTTCGGCGGCCCACCGCGCCCAATTACGGATGTTCTCGGGATTCGCGCTGCCCGCGATCGTGGTCGCGATGTCGGGATGGGCGAGCGAGAACTGGAGCGCCAACTTCGCGATGTCGACTCCCTTCGCCGCACAGCAAGCGGCCGCGCGCCGCGCGGCGTCCTTCACCGCCTCCGGCTCCTTCAACCACGCGGGCAGCGGAGCGTTCGTCAGCAACCGCGCGCTGAACGGGCCGGCGTTCATCACGCCAACGCCCCGGTCCTTCAAATACGGCACCGTCTCGTCGGCGAACCGCGTGTTTTGCAGCGTGTACTGGTTGTAGCTCAACACGCAGTCCACATCGGTTTGGTCGAGGATGAACCGGAAGATCTTTTGCGGGTAGCCGCTAAAACCGATGAAGCGCACTTTCCCCTGCTGTTGAATTCGCCGCAACGCCGGCAACGTCTCGTCGACAATCTGCTGCATCGGCACGAATTCAATGTCGTGGCAGAGGATGATGTCCAGGTGGCCCGCCCCAAGCCGATGGAGCGAGACATCGACGCTTTCCGCCACTCGCCGCGCCGAAAAGTCGAAATGGCCCAAATCGTAGCGGCCCAGTTTCGTGCAGAGCGTGTAACTGTCGCGGGGAACGCCTCGCAGCGCGATCCCCAACAGCACCTCGCTCATGCCACGTCCATAAAACGGCGACGTGTCGATGAAGTTCAGGCCGCAGTCGAGCGCTACGCGAACGCTCCGCAGCGCTTCCTCCAACGTCACCGACCGAAACTCCTGGCCCAGCGACGACGCGCCAAAGCTGAGGATCGGCAAGTCCAAACCTGTGCGTCCCAAACGGCGTGTCTGCATTTTCGTGACGGCCTCCGCGAACCACAGTCCCAGTTGCGTCCAAGCATCCCGTCGCGCGAACGCCGCGAGTTTCTCGCGGCTTGCCCGACTTGCGCGACTTGCGCTGCTTGCGAACAGGAGCTTAACCCAGGAATAACGGCACCATGTGCCGGTCGAACAGGTTTTCCGCGACGTTGCGGCCAACGACTTCGGCGTTGCTCCGCAGCATCGCCAAATACCGCTCGCCGTGTTTCGCCGCCACTTTGAACGACACGTGCAGCAACTGCCGCAGATGTGGATTGAATCGCGGATGGCCCGGCAGATGCCGGAGCGCGTCGGCCAGTTCGGTCCCCGACCATCCGTTCAACTCGGATACCGACGGCAATTGGTCGCGATGAATGTCGATCACCGACGCGTAGGGCGCGCAGAACTCGTCGACGTGGGCGTAGGCGTAGGCGTAGATTTCCTTGGCCAGTTCGAGGCCCGCGCCGCCCGCTTCGCTCAGACCGATCAGCTCTTCGAGCCACGTGGTGCCGGCCGTTTTCAGGTGCAGTCCCGCGCCGGTGCGTTGCAACGCGCGACGGATGATCGGATAGAGCGAGAACTTGTCGCTGCCGCTGTGGACGCTCATCTTCAGATTCGCTGGCAGCCCGTACGCTTGGATCGCGTGCGCGATCACGGCGAGGTCGTCGTTGAATTCCTGTTCGAAACGCGTTAAGTCGCCAACGTAATCGACGCCTTTGTTGAACCGGCCCGTGAATTTCGGCGCGATGGTCTGGGCGCGCACCCCTTCGTCGGCCAGCAGCGCCAGGATGACCAGCAGTTCAGGCGGCGTTTGCGGCGCGTCGGTTTCGTCCATCGAAACTTCGGCGATGAAACCGTCCGGCCCGCCTTTCGCGGCGGCGATATGCCGGAAGATCCGTCCCGCTTCGCGCGTTGCCAGACAGTATTTGGCGACGATCGGCCGCAGCGTGTCGTCGTTCAACCGCACCGGTTCGGCCAGCCCCGCCACCGCCACCGGCGAGCGCAGCTCGGCATGGCGATCCAGGAACGCGGCGATGTCCGCCTCCGCCGCCGGCTGGCCGATGCTGTCGGCGACATCGATGGTGAAAAAGTCGGACCACGGCAGGAAGCGATCGACGGTTTCCAGCCGGATATGGTCGGCGTCGACATGCCAACCATGGCTCCAACCCCGGGTCTCCACGGCCGTCCGCGCCGCTTCCAGCACGCTGCGCGGCTCCGAGCCAATGAATGTGTGTTCGCGGTTGGACTTGTTCCACACGGGAACCGCCACGACGCCTCGCGCAGCCAACCGCTCGAACGCCATCAACTGGGCGGCCGCCTGGTGGGCGAACCGGTCTCCGACTCCAAAGGACAATCGCTCTAACTGCATGCGGAAAACACTTCGAGAAAAGAAGAATGGGATAGGCGTGGCGGCGTTCGTCCCGACACACGCGTCAGCACGCAGGCCCGTCCGCGACGCATGGAACTCCGCCTAGCGGCACTCGGCGCAGCGGCCTTTCAACAAGACTTCCGTGACTTCCTCCGGCGCCGGGGTGCCGCCCCGAACACCCCGCAATTCGAACGTGAAGCCCGGCAGGCACGTGATCTTGCCGCAATCCAAACACAGGAAATGCGGGTGCGCGACATCGCCGCCTTCGCCACGCGGAGCGAATTCGAAACGCCGCGCCCCATCGCCGAGATCGACCCGGCGAAACAACCCGGCCTCGGCCAATTCGGTGAGACTGCGAAAGATCGTCGAAGCGTCGAAGCCAAGCTGCCCGAGACGCTCGGTCACCTCCGCGTGGCTCAGCGGCGACAGATTGTCGGCCAGGCACTGGACCACGGCGATCCGCGCCGCTGTGCCCCGGAGCTTCAGCCGGCGCAGCAGTTCACGGGCGGCCGCGACCGTCAGCTTCTCCGGCCGCGACTCGGGCGTCTTCGCTGCTTGCTTGTCGATCGCCGTATCCTTGTCCCGCATCGTCTCCGTCCACCCTCTGACGCGCCCTCGCTGCCGTTACTCAAGTGCAGATCGTAAGCGAACCGGCGGACGATTTCGAGACACGCACGCGGCTTTCCCGCTCGATTCGTATTCAATCTTCGAGCCCCCCTTCCAGCTTGCGTCTGAGCACATCGCGTTCGCGACGGGTCGCCTCCAAATCGAAGACCAAATACTTCATGTCGATCCGCAACTGCGACAACGCGTCCTGGATCGCCAGCACCAAATGGCGCCGCCGCACCGCGTCATTCAACACGCGATCGAGAACCGGCATGACGTGCGACTGGACCTCGGTGGGAGCCGATTCCAGCCACTTCCGCAGCGCTACGACGTCCTCGCGCAGCCGCTCCAGATCGTTTGAATTGGGGAAATCGAGCGGCATCGGGGTGGAGTGGAAAAGCCGTGGCCACGCTGCGGGGGAGCGCAGGGGGAGCCGTGGCCACGGCAGCTTCGTGGGTAAACTGGGAGAGATGGGCTATCTATGCAGAAAGCGTGCCAGAACCTGCCGCAGACCGTCGCCAGCCTTGTTCCGGAATACACAAGTGACTTTGAGATAGGTACTTAGGGAAAATACTTCACGCTGGCGAGCAAACGGGTGATCGTCGCGGAAAGGCACACCGTTGTTGCCACCCACCGCCCAGAACGCTCTAGCCACATTCCCTAAACCCTGCTAATAGCACGGTTTATGAGTCCAACCGACCCGTATCGCCACGTTCCGCCACGCCGTTGCCGATTCGCCACACGCGTCGGCCACGCCGCGCCCCCGGACGCCTCCGTCGGAAAGATCGCCCGGCGACTCGCGCGCCCGCGACTCTCCCACACACGACTCGGCCACACACGACTCTCCCACACACGATGGGTGCCTCGGCGATTCGCCGTCTTGCGATCCGCTTTCGTGTGGGCCGCCCTGGCGCTGGCATGTTTCGCGGCGAGCGGCGTTCCGGGGTTCGCGGACACGGTCGAGGACTTCGAAGGGCCCGATCCCAGCTGGAGCCTCGCCGAGTCGGATTGCCAAGCCGAGCTGGTCGCACACCAACGACGACTTTCAGGCGCACGCACGGGCCAGGGCTGCGAGTACTTGCAGATACGCCACGGGCAAGGCAGCGCGGTCCATATCACCCACCCGATCGACCCGTCGCCGATCATCGCCGAGTGGTCGCCCACGGTGTGGGTAAAGTCCGATGCGCCCGGCATCCAATTGATGGCGCGGGTCGTTTTGCCAAGAACTCGCGACCCGCAGACGGGCCGCCCGCTGACGACGCTGCTGCATGGCGATTCGTATCGCCAACGAACGCTCTGGCAACCGCTCACCATCGACCAACCCACGTTGCGGTTGGAACGGCAAATCCGCACCCTCCGATCCCAGTGGGGACCGAACCTGGACGCTCGCCAAGCCTACGTCGACTTGCTGGTGCTGAATGTCTACAGCGGCGGCGGCATCGCCCGCATCCTGATCGACGACCTGGAGGTGCGAGGCCATGTCGAACTGCCCGTCGTCGGCGATCCGCGAACTCGACCCGCCTTACCGCTGACAACCGGCATCGGCGCCGCGTCCCCGAACGCCGCATCATGGAACGCCGCGTCCCGGAACGCCGCGTCATCGGGGCAGAACGCCGCCACTCCGCAGAGCGCCGCCACAGCGACTCGGGAGGTTGCTCAAGCTTCGTATGAGGCTCCGATACCCCGCCATTTGATGAGCGGTTCGCAGTCCGCAGTGGCCGCTAGTTCGACCGCCTTGACGTTGTCGCCCGACGTGCGGATGCAAGGCGGGTTGTTGACCGTTCGCGACCGGCCGATCTTGCCGCGCGCCGCTCTGTGGCGGGGCGAACCGTTCGATTGGCTCGCGGACCTGGGGTTCAACACCCTGGTCCTCGCGGATTTCCCAGCGCCTCAGCAGATTGCGGAAGCACGACGTCTGGGACTGTGGCTGATCGCTCCCCCGCCCGCGCTTCCGCCTGCCCCGTCATCCAGCGCGCCATCGACCGCTTCCTCGCAGGTGGTCTGGACCGGCGATTTGTCCGCCTTTCCGCCGTGCGATCGCATTTTGGCTTGGAGCTTGGGTGCGGAGTTGCCGGCGTCGCGGGAGCGAGCGGAGCGCCGCGCGGCGGACGCCAAGCGGCTGCCGCGCGAACTGCGCCGGCCGCTCTGGGGCTGCGCGAATCAAAGCTTGGCCAGATGGAGCCGGATGGCCGATCTGTTGGCCACCAACGCCTGGCGCGCCGCTGACATCGCGGAGGCGAATGAGGGGCCGTTCGAGTCGGCCGCTTCGCCGGCGTACGGTCTGGCGCCGGTCAGCGTCGCGCGGGTCGACATCGCGCCGATCAGCCTCGACACGGTCCTGCCGGGCCGTCCCGTGTGGGCCGATCTGCACTTGCCGGGGCTCCATACTCCCTCCACCGTTGGCTTGGACCGACTTCCCGACCAGCCGCGTTACGACGACCGTACATTGACGGAGATCCGCGGCACGCTGTATCGCGCGGTTTCGGATGGCGTGCGCGGCGTGTTGTTTCGTGCGCCGGACACGCTCGAACCGGGCCGACCCGAACTTCGACCGCTGCTCTCGACGCTGCGGACGTTGAACGCCGAACTCGCGTTGCTTGAACCGTGGTTATCGGCGAGCAACGGAGTTGACGAAGCGGTTTGCCAGGCAGACGGCTATCAAGTGCGGGTTTTGCACAATGAGCGGGCCCGGTTGGCGATTGTGCTGGCGTCGTCGCGGCGCGTCGCGACCGACGAATCCACGGCGGTTCGCGTCGACAATTCCTTCAGTCGCTCGACCAAGCCGTTGAGCCGGGTCGCGGCCAATACGCCTTTGTCGTTCATCGATCCAGGCGCGACCAACGGCATGGAAGCCTACGCCATCACGCCGAACGGTTTGCGGCCCGTCTCGCGGCGGCGCGTCGCGGGCGGTGTGGAAGTGACCTTGGACAATATGCCGTCGTTCGCGCTGGTCGCGCTCACCCAGGAGCCGCTGGTGGTGAACTACCTGACGCGGCGGTTGGCGAGTGGCCGGGGATCGCCCACCTTCCAAGATCGGCTCAACAAGGACGGACGATAACGCGGTTGCCCAGCGTGTCGATCACGCGAACGGCGGCCCCGCGCTCGATTGGCTCGCCTTCGCTCACCACATCCACGACTTCGTCTCCGAAGCGGGCTTTGCCGCCGGGCATGAGCGGCGTGGCCGCGATTCCTGTCTGGCCGCGCAGGTGGGCGCGATCCGCGAGCGTCTCGCGACGGTCGAGTTCCACGAGCGTTTCCGCGACCGGCGGCTGCAGCATGAGGCCGCGGACGAGCGGCGTGTGGGGCAGCAGTCGCCGCAACAATACGGCTCCGGTCACCACGCCGGCCAGCGCCGCTACGACGGTCCAAAGCGACGTAGGCAAGCGCGAAAGCTGATAGGCGTTTCGCGGGATCACGAACGTCTGGCTGGCGAGGACCAACGACGTGACGACCAAGGACGCTCCCATCAGTCCGAATTTGCCGAAGCCCGGCAGGATGAACACTTCGACGGCCAAACAGGCGATACCGGCGAGGAATAACAGGATCTCCAGCCAGCCCGCGTTTCCGTGGAGGAATTGGCTCCAGAAGTACAGCATGAAGCAGAGGGCGGACACCAGTCCTGCGCCGGTCAACTTCGGCGTGATGAATTCGACCACCAAAGCGAACCACGCGACGAACAACAGCAAGCCGGCGATCCGCGGCGACGCGAGGCTTTCGATGAACCGGTGCGCCCAGTTCGGCTCGATGGTCTGCGGTTGGTCCGCGAACGGGTAGATCGCGCGGATAGCGTCGAAATTGTCCGCCGAGTGTTGGGCCATTCCGATTTCCCGAGCTTGCCGTCCCGAGAGGCCGGTGGCGGTCGGCAGCGGGGCTCCGGCGCGCCACGCCTCGCGATCGTCCCGCGATTGCCGCTCGCGGTCGCTCATCCAGCGAGTCTGTCCCGATTCGGCATGTTGGAAGGCGCGCAATTCGACGCGCGCATCGACCATCGCCGCGCTCCACGACCAGGGGCGGCCGCGGGGGCTGGCTATCGCTTCAAGCGGTCCAACGATGTTGTTCAGCGCTTCAGGCGCCGGTTGCTCGGCGCCAGGTCCGCCGAGGAGTGCGGCGTCGGCGACCACCAACTGATCGCAGGCCAAAGCGATGATCGCCGCGTCCGCCCGCGCTTCGCGAGCGACGTACGCCACCGTCCGCACGTTGTCCGGCAAGTCCGCCAAGAACGCGGCAAACCCAAGGCTGTCCACCAGCGAGCCGCCGGGGCTCTCGATCACCACCAACACCAGATTCCGATTGCCGGACCGCAACCGCGACTCGATCGACCGCCGATTCCACGCCAATTGCCGAGCGTTGATCGGCCCGGACAAATCGATTCGCAGCGGCCTCCAACCGTCATCCAGCGACGGGTCGACAGCGAGCGACTCGACGGGAACCCGCAGCGCGGCGGCCAGCGCGACTCGATCCGCCACTTCGTGGCTGGCGAAGGCGAACTTGCGTCGCATGTCGCGGCCTGTGAATCGCCCGCGGTCCCCGGCCGGCTTGATGGTCTCGATTTCCAACACGGCCGACTGGGCCCGCAACGTGTCGAGTTCCGCTTGGTCGACAAACCGCCAACCTTCGGCGACGCGGACACGAAACACGGCGACCGAGCGGTCGAGCAAGCCGCTCACCGCCGGCGCCGGAATCGTTCGCCGGCGGCTCGCGATCTCCTCGTAACCGGCCCGCATCGCCGGATCGATAAACGTCTCTCCCTCACCCGCGTCCAGCAGTTCGGCATCCGGTCCCACAATCAGCTCTTCGCACGCCAACACCGGCAAGATCGCGTGGCCCGACAGCGAACCTGGAACGTAGGCGACGGTCCGCGCAGTCCGCAGTCGCTCGCTCGTCAGATACCGCGCCAGCGCCAGCGATCGTTCAAACTGGCTTCCACCTGCCCGCGCCATGCCCGCAGCCGGCTCGGCTGGTGGCTGCGCCTGGTCCAGAGCCGGCGCCGTGGCTGGTTCGTATGCTGGTGACGAAACGGGACGAAATTCGAGCACCACCACGGGGCGTTCGCCACCGGCGGGAAGACGGGACAATGCTCGATCGACGCGCCGAATCACCGTCGCGTCCGCATCGCCGGTGATCGGCAATCGAACGGGAATGAGGATGACTGGAGGGGGCGCGGCGGGTGGCGGCGATTCCTGGGTGGCAGGCGGATCCGCGCGAGCAATCTCGCAGTGGACAGCGGCGTGGCTTACAATTCCGACCAGCAATGCCGCCAGCAACGAGACGCTCAGAGCTCGCTGGCGGCCCGTTTCCTTGCGGCTTCTGAAAACAGGCGGAGTCAAGCAGTCGGTCGCGGTTGGTTGGCAGGCAGGCCGCCTGCGGTTTCCGTCTTGAGTTTGATCGCCGGGAGCTCGACGAGGGCTTTCGAGCGAATGATTGGAAGATCCGAGTTTGTCGCGAATTTGGGACATCTTCGGTAGCCAGCGGGGTGAGTGGTCCATAGCGGTGAATTCTACGGCCCGACTAGGCTCGGGAAAGCCTCGCCGGTGCGCTGGTTCTTGCTTTTCCGAACGACTTTTATACGCTGGTTCCCATGAAATCCACGCTGTCCGAATATCGCACGTTTTTTCGTGAGTTCCGCGAGACGTTCAAGACGACCGGCGCGATCGCGCCGAGTGGTCGATCGTTAGCGCGGGCCACCGTTCAACCGCTGGTCGATCGCGACCGACCGGCTCGCATCCTGGAAGTGGGGGCCGGCACGGGCGCCGTCACTCGCGAAATCGTCAAACACATTCGCGAGGGCGACCAACTGGATGTTGTGGAATTGAACGAGCGCTTCGTCGACGTGCTCAAGTATCGGTTCGCCAACGAACCGTCTTGGAAACGAGTGGCGGACCAATCGCGGGTCCTGCACATGGAAGTGCAACAGCTCAAGCCGGACGAACTGTACGATTTCTTGATTTGCGGAGTGCCGTTCAACAATTTCTCGATTGGGCTCACCCGGGAAATCTTCCGCCACTTCACGAAGCTGCTGAAGCCGGGTGGAACGCTGACCTTTTTCGAATACAAGTGGATTCGACGGTTCAAAGGGATCGTCGCGACCAGCAGCGAACGCAAGCGGTTGTCGGGCATCGGCCGAGTGCTCGGCCGGTACCTCAAGCGATACGAATTCCAATGCGACACGGCCTGGGTTAACTTCCCGCCCGCGATGGCCCATCATCTGCGGCTGGTCGAGTCCCACGGCGCCGACGCGGCGGATGCCGAAGCGTCCGTCGCCGCGCCTCGCGTTAAACGCAAAAAACGCTAGCAGCCTCTCTGGCACTTGCCCGAGGCCGCACTCGTCACCAGGAGGCGGCCGTTGCAACACCTGTCGGTTCTACTTGAGGCTGGCCAAGTAGGCGATCAGATCGCGCAGTTCAAATGGCGACAGGTGCTTGATAAGGTCTTCGGGCATGGGCGATTTCGCGGCTCGACGCTCCTCGATGGCGCTCTTGGCGATTTTCACCAACTTGCCTTCCGCGGTGACAAGCTGCAGGGTCTCGGCGTCTTCCGCTTTGAGCACGCCGCTGGTCACCTTGCCTTGGTCGTCGACCACCAACACCGACTCGAAGTTTTTCGCGATGGTTTTGTTGGGCAGGACGATGGACTCGAGCAAGTAGGCGGGCGACTTATCGGTGGCGATACGAGTGAGTTCGGGGCCCACATCGCCGCCGCGGCCTTGCGCTTTGTGGCACCGGACGCATGACACCTGGGCCCGTTCGAAGAAGATCGCCGCGCCCCGCGCCGGGTCGCCGCCAGCCAGTGCCTCGGCATGCGATGCGAGTGGATCGTTCGCGTCGCGCATCGCCAAGTATTTTCCGAGCCGCGATCGCACGGCGTCGTTTTTCCGTGCAGCGGCGGCGCTGATCAGATCGAGTCGGCTGTCGAGCGGGATCCGACCGGCGAGCAGTTCGTCGAGACTGGCCGCCAGGATTTCATCCGCGCCGGGCGCGGCGAGCGACGCCAGCGTGGCGAAAGCGGTCTGGCGATCCATGACCGAATCCGATGTCGAGGCGACTCGGAGCGTCGGCAAGCTCTCTTCCGGCTGAACTTTCGCAAGCACGTCGCGGGCGGCAGCGCGCACGTCGGGTTGGCTGTCGCCGACCGCTTTGCGAGCCGTCTCGAGAATCTGGTTGTCTTTCAGCGTAGCCAGGGCGCGGAGGGCGTCGGCTCGCAGGGCGGCCGCCTGTTGCTGGTCCGCCAACAAGCCACGTAGCACCGGGCCGACTTCCTGGATCCCCATCGCCGCCGCGCGCTTGGCCGCCTCGGCTCCCGCCTTGTCGGCTCGCGCGACCAGCGCCGGCAGCACGGTGCGAAACGCGTCGACCGCCGGTTGTTTCGAGCGGGCCGTCAACGGCCTCCACATGTTCAAAACGCGATCAAGCGGCGCGGGCTGGTCCCACTTCGCGAGCATGTCGATCGCTTCGAGCCGCATCGCTTCGGGAGTGGAAACGCGGGCGGCCGCTTGAGCGATCGCCTGGGCATGCGAAGCGCCACCCAAACGGAAGTTGGCGTTAAGCACTCGTCGAGCCAAAGCGTCGTTCGTGAGATTGCGATTCGCCAACGAAGCCAACGCTGGCAAGGCCCCGGACAGCGGCTCGTCATGAATGCCACGCGCCGCTTCGACGACAACTCGCGGGTCGGAATCGTCAAGCAACTGGGCCAGCTCGTCGCTGCCCAATCGCCGCAGGACCACCGCGAGACCAAGCCGAGCGGCCGCTGACGGATGCTTGAGCTGGCTGAGGATCGCTTCGCGCTCGGCGACTTTCGCGCTATCCACTTTCGCGCTGCTCGTTTTCGCGCTGTCCGATTTGGCGCTGTCCGATTTGGCGCTGTCCACTTTCGTCGCGGGTTGCGTTTCGGGTTCCCAACCCCGGTAGCCGCCGATCAGCGCCAGGCCGAAAATGCCCGCATGGCGCAGGGCCGGGTCTTGGTCGTTGTTGGCAGCCAGCAGTTCGACCAACGGTCCGACCGCTTCGCGACCACCGGTCTTTCCGAGGCTGATCGCGGCGAAGTAGCGAACGCGATCGCTGCTGTCAGACAGTTTTTCGATCAGCTTGGCGGCAGCGGCCGCCATGCGGTTGTCGCCCGCGACTTTCGCGGCTTGCGCGCGGACTTCGCTGTCCGCGTCATCCAGCAACCCGATCACGGCGCTTGCCAACTCGGCCGACGAATCACCGCCTGCCGCCAGTTGGCCAAGACCCCAGATGGCGTGAATTCGCGACAGCGTCGTCGGGTTGGCGGCCTGGGTGTCGGTTGTGTTGCCGGCATTCGTGGCGGCGGCATTCGTGTTGCCGGCGTTCATGGCGGCGGCGAGCAGTTCGGCTTTCGCCTTTCGCTCGACGAGCGTGAACTGGGCCGTTTGACGAATACGGCGGT
>CAIXSC010000829.1 GCA_903921945.1 uncultured Planctomycetaceae bacterium | reverse complement strand
CGGCATCCCAGAGGTGGAAGTGTGGAACGAACGCTTCCAGCCCTTTTCGACGCCGCAACCTTGTCGTTGCTGATGAACGCGAGCGAAGTGATGTAGGCCGAATTCCAAGGCAGCATGTGGAGCACTTTGGCGCTGGCGAAGCAATTCTCCATGATGATCTCATTCAAAAGATGCGTCTACGCCTTTCTAACCAAGCAGTTCCGGGATCGGCTTTGATCCTTCGGGCGTCGCCCAAATGGGACGCGCGCCGAGGTAATGCAAAGCGCGGTGGTCGCCCCTTTCGTCTTGTAAATCGTAGCGAAGTAGGCCCATTCATCGACCGGCTTGTCCTCGACTTCGAAACCGTCCTGATTGCTCGCGCCGTAGGTCTGGCCGCCCTTGATGCCGCCGCCCGCGAGCACCACGGTCCAGGCTCGGCCGAAGTGGTCGCGCCCACCCTGACCGTTGATCGCCGGCGTGCCGTAGAGGAGGCGGAGCGACTCGCCTTGCTTTACTTCGACCGCACTCTTGGCTCCCTGCCGCATCGCTTCGCGGCCGAAGGCATTGGCGACAAAGACTCCGTAGTCGCGGTTGTGCCTGCTCGAGCGACTTGAGCAACTCCGGCAGGCTCGGATCGTGGCTCGAATTGAAATCGTCGACCGGATGAACGAACCCGCGCCCCATGAACCGCGCCCAAATCCGATTCACGGCCGCTTTCGCCAGATACGGGGTGTCCTTGGCCGCGATCCACTCGATGATCGTCTCGCGACGGGAAAACAATGGCTTGGGCGGGAGTTCCTTGTCCTTCAGCTTCGGCTCTTGAAAATCCTAAGGCAAATCTGGTTCTTGCAGTTCGGTGCCCCCCAGGAACTTCGGCTTGACCGGCTCGGCCTTGGCGTTCGGCGTTTTCATCGGCGTCGCGCCCGCCTTGATGCCCGTGAGCGAGCCCGTGAACGTGACGTCGCCGGTGCTCTTCTCGCCGACGACGATTTTCTTGTCGTTGTTGGAACCGGCCACCTCGACGACCAGCGTCCGCACGAAGAACCCGGTCATGCCGTAGTAATCCCGCTACGTCCATCTGCGTGGCCAGCCACTTTCGAAACGCGTTGCGTTGCTGAGGCTGGATACCCTGCGGACTGCGACCGAGCAGGACCAGGTCCCACGCCGTCGCCTGATTCGAGAAGAAACGCGGATCGGCTAGCAGTTTGTCGATCAGCAGTTCGCGTTTCTGCGGATTGGAGTCATTGAAAAAGGCGTTCGCTTCCTCGTACGAAGGCACCATGCCGACCAAGTCGAGATAGACCTGCCGCAGAAACACGGCATCGGACGAACGCGCGGGCGGCGCGAGTTTTTCCTTTTCCCAACTCGCTTTGATCTCATGATCGATCATGTCGCGCAGATTGATATTTTCGGCTCGCACCGACTCGGGGGTCAGCCCTGCCAACGCGACGAATAACCCGACCAAGATTCGCTTTAGAAGCATTTATTGTTCGTCCGTGCAATCGATCATGCCAATATCTCCGCCAGCGGGCCGGCTTGAGCAGCGGCAGGCATCTTCGAATCCAGCTCGCCGAAGCTCTCTCGCTTGTCACCCACGGCGTGGAGCAGAGAGAGGTAAAAGTTGCGAATGGTCCGGTTCGCCGTTTCCTTCGCGTCTTCCTGATATCCGGGGAATTGCAGGAACCGGCCGGAGGTCTTCAGCCGATCTCCCTGACCGCCGACCAAGATCAACGGCCATTCGCCACAGAAGCCGTGATGCCCCTCGCCCGAGTCGCTCATCCAGACAATCAGCGTGTTGTCGAGCATCGTGCCGTTGCCTTCTTTCACCGCATCCAGGCGGCGGGCCAGGTCGGCGACACGCTCGGCATGGAAGCGGCGAATCGCAATGGCGAACTTCACGCTGTCGGGTGCATCGGCCGAGTGGCCGATCGCATGGCCGTCCTTGGTGACGCCGAGTTCCTTCCAGGTGTGATACTGGCCGATGCCGCCCGCCGCATCGATCGTCACCACATTCGTGAGCCCCGACGCGAGAGAAGCCGTGGCGATCGCACATTGTGCCTCGAACCGCTGCGTCGTCCGCTGGGTCTCGAACTTGTTGATCGCCGGCAGATTGGCCTGGAGCCGATCGCGGTTGTCATGGATGCGGTCTTGGCGGGTACGCATCTGCTCGAAGGTGTCCAGGTAGACATCGAGCTTCTCGCGGTCCATCGCGGGCAACTCGTTCTGGACGCGCTTGATGTCGGAACGGCACCAGTCCAGCAGCTTGTTCCTAGCCCGAAACTGACGCCTCGCGTCCCCTTCCGCGACGCTGCCGAACAGCATCCGGAAGGCGAGATCCGGTTGACAGATCATGGGGGTTGGCCGGCGGGGACCACTCGCCGAGACCGAGTTGACGAACGCTGCGTCCGACGAAGGCGGCACGCCCAGGCCGAGCACCGGAATGATGTTCGGTTGGGCCGCGGCGAGAGCGTGGTCGATGGTTTGGCCGGCGATCCCGCGTCGCCAATGGAAGCAACCCAGCCCGCCGTAGCCTTTGCCGTGGTCACCGCCGCCGGAAATTTTGTGCGAGAGCTTTTGGATGAGCCCCAAGCGATGCTTGAACGGAGTCAGCGGCTCAATCGCCTCGTGCAATTCCAGATCGGCGAGCGGCAGGTCGACGAGTTTCCCGGATGCTTTCGGGTCGACTCCCTTGGGCTGAACGTGGTGCGGGTAAAGGCCGTTGCTTTCCATGAAGAAGACGATCCGCTTCGGCGGCGCCTGCCCGGCTTGTTCAGCCGCGAGCCGCTGCAGGAACGGCTCCAACACGACGGCCCCCGCGCCAAGCGATATGCCTTTCAGGACCGTTCGGCGATCGAGCTGGTCCGGTGTGATCATCTTGAGTGAGGTGTTAGCGATCGTCATTTGGACTACTTGGTAATAGAGGGTACGGTTCGGTTGTGCGTTCCAAATCCATAGTGGTCGGCGTGCTCGAACGGCGTGCCGAGATCAGCGATGCGATAGTGGCACTTCCAGCACTCGGCCCGCCCGTGTGACCATCTGCCGCTGACGGAGCGTGCGGTGCGGGTCGTCGGGGTGTG
>CAIXSC010000828.1 GCA_903921945.1 uncultured Planctomycetaceae bacterium | reverse complement strand
CCCGCTTTGATGGGGCCCGCTTTGATGAGGCCCGCTTTAGAACAATCCGTCGATCGGTTGAGTGGTTTCGGCCAACCGCACGATCTCCCGCGGAATGTTCTGTTCCAGCCGCAATCGGCCGACGTCAAACAAGGTGTGCAAGATCGTCGCCATCAAATGCTCGGGCCGGTACGGAGTCGTCGTCGCTCGGCTCGCCGTCGCATCCGTCTGGCCGATGATCTGGCCGTGACGCAACCCGCCACCCGCCAGCAACAACGGGGTCACTTCACCATAATGATCGCGACCGCCGTTGTTGTTCAGCCGCGGCGTTCGTCCCATCTCGCCCGTGACAATCAACAACACGCGATCGCTCAGCCCGCGTTCGTGAAGATCCTCGATGAACGCGCTCACCGCATGATCCACTTGCCCGCCCATCGGGTAAATGCCCGTCATGTTCTTCGGACTGTTGCCGTTGGCATGGTAATCCCAACCACAATCCGACACGGTCACAAATCCACAGCCAGCCTCGACAAGCCGACGGGCCAACAACATTTGACGGCCAAGCAGGTTCGTCGCGCGTCGCATGTCGTAATAGCGAGTCAAGTCTTCCATCTTGAACAGTGACGACGTGTCGTACCGCTCGACTGTGCGCGGATCCTCGCGTCGCAAATCGAACGCTTCGGCGACTCCCCGCAGGACAATCTCGAATGCCTGCCGCTGGTACTGGTCCAATCGCGAGTACAGCGGACTCCGATCCGCCGCTCGCCGCAATCCGTCAACCTGAGACAACAATTCACGCCGGCTCGCCAACCGCTCGGGCGGCATCGCCAACTCCATGTCGCGTTTCAAATCGCCACCGCCGCTGGGATTGAACGCCGCGTAGGTTGTTCCCAACGAACCGGGTTGAGTCAGCGTGGGCAAAGCCCCCGTCTCGAAATTGTTGTCCAGTTTCAATCCGTCACTGACCGCCTCGGGCAAGACGAGAATGTTCGAAGGCAAGCCGGTCGTTGGGTGGTTCGTCCCCCGCACCCGCGCGTAAACGGAACTCGCCGACGCCTTCATCGGATTGTTCGCGCTGACCACTTCACCGTACGAGTGACCGCTATTGCCCGACCCATACGAGCGCACGATCGTCAGCCGATCCGCCAACGCCGCCAACCGTGGAAACGTGCCGCCAAAGGAAATTCCTGGGTGGCGAGTCGCCACCTCGCCCGTCACGCTCCGAATCTCCGCCGGCGCGGTCATTTTCGGATCGAAGAATTCCAGATGGGACGGCCCACCTTGCAGGAACAGCATCACAACAGCTCGATTGCGGAACACGCCCGAATCAGCCGCCCGGACCGCGGCACCCGGACTGCCCGCCACCCGAAGCTGCTGCTCGAGCGACCAGCCACCCAACCCCAACGCTCCCACGCGTAAAAAATCGCGTCGGGAAAAGCCCTGGCAGTCTCGGTTCGGCCACAAATCCCGCAAGGTCAACATGACGTCGCTCCTCCCGAACAATTCGCCCCTGCACATCCAATCGACAATCGCTGATCGGATGAACCGGAGAATTATGAACCACGAATTGGGAGCGGAACAGACCGATGTGGCGAATTTCGCGTTAGTGGTCCAACAGGAATTCGTTGCTGTTCAGCAACGCCCACCAGAGATCCCGCAGTCCAATCGCTGGATCGATAGGGCTCGCTGCCACCAAATCACGCGCCGCCTGCGCCTCGACGGCGGAAGGCAGCCGCGCGACCGCCGCTTGAAAAAGGTGTCGCACTTTGTCGTCAAGGCCGAGTTTCCCGTCGCCAATCACGCGCGAAACCAAACTCTCTTCAGCCCCGCCAAAAACGCGCCGAGGCAGTTCGGTGTCGGCGGTGATCAACGACCGCGGCACCGACTCGATGATCGCTTGCGGATCATCAAACGGTGAACCGCCACCCGCCCCAAGCTCAAACCGGCCAGCCACCGCCGTGAAGAACGCGCGACGCTGCGCAGCATCCCGTCCCGCCACAATCCTCTGGGACAAAAAGCGTTCCGGACTCGGCTTAGCGCCAGCAACGTTCGCCGCCGCTGCTCCGGAACTCGCCAACTCGCTCGACAGCAGCCGCAGCGACTCGTAAAGCTGTTCGACCCGCATCGGTCGAGCATAGTAGCGGCT
>CAIXSC010000827.1 GCA_903921945.1 uncultured Planctomycetaceae bacterium | reverse complement strand
GTTCCTCCGCGAGTCGTTGGAATTCTCGACCTACTGGACCGACGGCTACTTCGATCCCGACATGACGCTGAGCGACGTTCTGTTCGGTTACTTCGCCAACGGGTACTTCCCGATTTTTCCATGGATCATCTACCCGGTCACGGGTTTTGTGGCCGCCGATGTCGTGTTCCCGGCAGCCGGCGCCACTCCGGTGTCGCAGCGCCCCTTGCTGTGCCTGGGAACCACCCTGGCCGCCAGCGGACTACTGGCCATGAAGCTCCGCGTCTACACGTCGGAGCAAGTGCAAAAGCACCTGCTGCAAGGATGGACGATGTTTCCGCCATCCGTCGAGTACGTCTGCTGGACGCTTGGATTCGCCATCCTCGCGATCGTCTTCGCTCATCGCTGGCTGGACAACCGGAAATGGCTCACCGCCGATTCACGATTGGGGAAGATTGCCAAGACGCTCAGTCGCCATTCGTTGTCGATCTACCTGCTCCACCATGTCGTGCATCTCTGGCCGCTATGGGTGTACAGCATCGTCGCCGGGCACGAGGCGACCCATTATTGGCGTCTGGCACTCCCGGACACGATCTCCATTCCCCTGGCGTTGGTGTGCGTCGCGTTTTGTTACGGCCTACTTCGCTGGCTCGAGCGTCGCGAATATCCGACCATCGAAACGCTGATGCGTTGGCTATGTGACTGACCCGTATCCTGGTACAGCGGCAGCCGCTTTCGGAGCGGCCCCGGTTCGCCATCGTCGAGCATGAAGACGCTGGATTCAGGACTAGGACTCGAGCCCGTCTTCTTCATCTTCCTCGCGGAGCGGGCCGCCTTGCCAGGATTCCATGGCAGCCAGGACTTGATCGCGTTCTTTCCGGCTCGCCCAAACCGACTCGTCCTGCTCCAAACGCACCTCGTACAAGCCTTCGCATTGGCATTCCTCGTCGCCGCAGAAATGGGGCACAGCGGCGACCCACATGATGCGATACAGCGGAACGTGTTTGTCGTCGACGAGACAAAAAATCGAATTCATGGACTGCGCCTCGGGATTGCTCGAGGTTCCATCTTTGGACCAAGGGAGAATTGCACTAAGTCACAGCAATTCTGGGAGGAATCGAAGAAAAGAACAAAAAACGCATCAGGCTTTGGTATCCCGAATCGCCGTGAACGGCCGGCATATCTTAACGTAACAGGCCTATTGTTGTCCAAGTTCCCGGGATCGGCGGGTCGCGGCGACAACCGCCGCCATTACCGCTGCCCGGCCTCCGTGTTGTTCCAACGCTTCGAGACCGGCGATTGTGGTCCCTCCGGGACTTGCGACGCGATCCTTCAAGACCGCCGGGTGTTCCCCCGTGGCCAGCACCATTTCCGCCGCGCCGCGAACCGTGTGGGCCGCGAGCACCGAGGCCGTCGCCCGCGACAACCCCACCCGCACACCCGCATCGCTTAACGCCTCGATGAGCACGTAAACAAACGCGGGTCCGGACCCCGACAGGCCAGTGACCGCATCCAACAGGGATTCATCCACAGGAACCGCGATTCCGACCGCGTTAAACAATTCCGCCACCATGCGGCCATCCGACGCCGTGGCGCCAGGCCCTAGGGCAAACCCGGACGCCCCTCGGCCAACCAAACACGGAGTGTTCGGCATCACACGAACCACGCGGCCCGTTCCCAACCCTTCGCACAGCCGGTCGATCGTCACACCCGCGGCGATCGAAACCACCAATTTCTCCGGCGAGACGCTCGCACGCACCTCGGCCATTGCTCGGCTCATCATCTGCGGTTTCACCGCCAGCAAAACGATGTCGGCCGCCTCCGCCACAGCCCGGTTGTCCGCCAATAACCGCGCTCCGGCAACTTTGGATCGCAACGCCTCGGCGGCCGCCGGCACCGGATCGTAGGCGACAATCCGCGACGACTCCAGAAGATTTGCCTGGACGAAGCCGCTCGCCAACGCCTGAGCCATCTGCCCAGCACCTACAAATCCCAACGTGATATCCAACGGGCCAAATTCCATGGAATGAGTGCTGGTTGCGAGTCGAGCCGATTCGAGGACCGAAAAAACCGGTAGGGCCGAGGAACGGGAACAATCCACAGGACGCGAACAACCGTCGTATCGTGACTGATTGTCCGTGGACCATGATGCTACGGCAAAGTGGCATGGGCGGCAAGGTTGCCACCCGGCAACCTCTCCCCCGCGACAAAGCGTCAAGGTGTCAACTCGAGCCGAAAAACCTTCGCACCCTTGGTCCTCTGCCCCGTCCCCTGTCTCGCTCTCTGTCTCGCTCTCAGCCCTCTCCCAAACACTTTTCGGTCCATGGTTCCGTCCGCCATTCCGCAGGGCGTTCCGTCCGCCATTCCGCAGGGCGTTTCGTCCGCTATTCCGCAGGGCGTTCGGTCCGCTATTCCGCAGGGCGTTTCGGCCGCTGTTCCGCAGGGCGTTTCGTCCGCTATTCCGCAGTTGGTCCTGTAGGCGGTTCTGTAAGTGAAACCGTTCGCCCCAAGGGAACATCCTCGAGCACTTGGGTCGCGCCACCCGGCCACCGCACCGTGGCCCTAACGGTGCCTTTCGTTTCACCG
>CAIXSC010000826.1 GCA_903921945.1 uncultured Planctomycetaceae bacterium | reverse complement strand
TTGCCTCGGTTCAAGGCGTGATAAATCCCGCCCGCTTCGTCTGCACGTTTGGGTCTTCCCATCCCGGACTCTTATCCGAGCTCAACTTCCCAGAAAAGAGTCCTGACACCTTTTCTCGCCTGCCCGGCGCTACTCGTCGAGGTTCCAGGCCTGTAGCGATTCGAGGAACCAGCCGAGCACGCCGTCCTGCCGGTCGGTGCCGGGGGGCATCTTTTCGCCCGTCATCCGTTCGATGGACCAACCGCAACCACGCCCGACTTTGGTGTTCGGACCGTCGATTTGCGCGAAACGTCGCAGCGTTTCCAGTTCCGATTCGGCTCGCATCCTGCCCAAGCCGATCCCCGCCATCTGCCGCACATAGTCCAATTCGGGCATCGGCGAAGCGTTGTCCGCTAACCGCTCGGCGAACAACTTGGGCAGATTGCTCTTGGGATTGTCCAGATACAAATACCCCAGGGACCATACGGCAGCGCCGCGGACCCGCTGGTCCAACGGTGACTTGGGCACGAACTTCCGCATCAGACTTTCCGCGCTCACATAGCGCACCTCGCCAAATAGCTGAAAAATCTGACTCAACTGCTTCGTCGTGGGCGAGCCGGACTCTTGCATCGCGATCGTCTTTTCCACCTCGACAGCGTGCGCCAGAATCGCCGGATACGTCGCCGCCACCTTGAGTCGCCTTAACGCCCACCCCGCCGCAATCCGCACTTCGCCCCGGACATGCGGCAATAGCTCGACGAGCCTCTCCGCAGCCGGTTCATGGTCAAGGCTGCCGAGCACAAGCGCGGCCTGCTCAAGCCCCCGCCACGTGTCGCTCGCAAGCATCTTGGTCGACTGTTCCACCACCGTCTTGCGCAGCGTCGCGTCTTCCTGGTTGGCGAACCGCACAAACCGCGAAGCGACGAACCGCCGAATCGCCGGATTGCGATCGTCGAGCATCGGGCCGAGCAGCGCAATCGATTGGGCCGTGCCTTCCTCGCACAGAAGCTCCGCCGCCAACCTCCGCAGATTCGCATCGGAACTGGCGATGTTCGGCGCCGCGAACGGCAACGCATGCTCGCGGCCAGTCGCCCATAAGCTGGCGATCGCCGCCGCGGCAACCGCCGGCTCGCTGTCGGCCGCCAACTTCGTCAAAAGGCTCCGCGACGCGTCGTCGCGATGCTGCCGCAGCAGCAACGCGGCGACCAGCCGGCCGAGATGCTCAGGCCGATTTTTCTGCGCGATCGCCGCCGCCGCCGTGTCGGCTAGTCCGTTCGGCTTGAGCTTGCCCGCGGCGGCGGCCGCCGCCGCGCGGACTTCAGCGGGCACCAACGCATCGCTTGCCATCTTCAGCAGCGGGTCGACCGCCTCCGCATCGCCAGCCAACGCGACACATTCGATCGCCAAAAGCAGAAAAGCGCGTTCGCCGTCTGGCCGCTCCAGACGGTTCCGCCACGCCGCCGCCGCGTCGACAAACTTCCATCGCGCCAACGCAGGCTCGACGATTTGCGCCATCAGCAGTCCATCTTCGTTGGCCACTTTCCACAGGGCCGCCGCCGCGGACCGCGTTTCGAGCGCGATGGCGGCCCGCGCCGCGGCGCGCCGCGTCACGGGATCCTTATCGTTCACGGCCACGTCCACGAGCGCCGGACCGGCATCGGCCAAATCGGGAAAACCTCGCGCCACCGCGATCGAGAATGTGTCCGCCGCCAGCCGCCGTGTTTCGGCATCGGGGCGGGCCAGGGCTTTGAGCCACAACGGCTTCAGCGCCTTCGAGTAAATGAAATTCCGCCCCGGCAAAACCAAGAGCGGATCTTGGTCCATGATGTCGTCCACGGCAATGGCATGGACCGCCGCGGCCTCCGCCTCCGAGGGCTTGCGGAACGGCACAACAAAAGCGCGGCTCAGATCGACCTTCGGTGGCGGCCCGAGCTCCGCCGCCGGCGGCGCGGGCGGAGCACCCGACTTCGGCGCCGCGTCTTTCGGAGCCGGCGATTCCGGAGCCTGCGCGCCAGCGGTGGTCGTCGAACCAATACCAACGCTCCGCAGGATCTCGCCACCTCCAAACGCCGCCAGCAGCAGCGTGAAGAGGAACAGCCACGCTCGGCGCGAACCGCCTCGACCGAATGTTTGAGCGACTCGGCCCGCACGGATCGTTTCCATCCCACCCTCGACACCGCGGTCCCCAGCGGTTCGATGGGCGAGATCGACACGGTCAGCGGCCGTCCACAACGATCGTCGCATCGCCGTTGTGGGCCGGTTCGGCGTCGCTTCGACTTGCTCGGACCACGGCTTACCGCCCCCAGGCCGAGTGGCAACGCCGCTTGCGGGAACATCCGTCCCAGCGAGGCTGGACGGCGACAGCGGGCCAAGGGCCGGCAAAAGATCGTTCGTCATCGGGAACCTATCGCTTCGCAATGCATCTTCGGAGTGGAAACCGCGGGAGCCTCGCCGGAGCAACTCGGGCCTCGCCGCGCAACGTGGACAAGCCGCCAACTAGAGCGGCCGCAGCAATCGCCAGACGCGAAAACCGAGCGATGCGAACGCCGCAACGCTCACCACACCGGCAACCCACCAGCTTCCGGGAATCAGTTCATACTGCGCGAAACCGGGCGTCTCGATCACGCTTAGCGCCGCGCCCATCGGATTGATCATCAATGCGGTCTGCACCACTTCGAAACCGAATGGCGCTTCCCGTCCCAACCAAATCAGGAGCGGCCCGAGGAACACGCCGAGCAACACCACGTAGACGGTCACTGTTGAAGTGGCGGTGCGATGGAACCACGCCCCAACGGCGGCACTTAACGCCAACGTGTAGATCGCGGTCAATGCCAGGCACGCCATCACGAGCGACACCTGCAACCACATCGACGGCTTGATGTAGATCATCACCACGTAGCCCGGCGCGGTGGCGAACAGAATCAACAACAGCGTCCACGCGACGCTCGCTAGCTTCCCCGTGACGATTCGCAGTCCCGACATCGTCGTCATCCGCAACAGGTCCCAGCCGCCACTCTCCCGTTCCGTGCTGATCAGGCCGGCCGCGAGGCTCGGTGTGATCAACGCCACCAGCAACACTTGGAACAAAACCAGCAAACCGCCCACCGTCTCCACGCCCCAGTCCATCGTGCCGGTCGTGGCCGCGAACGTGAGAGCCAGCGATAGCACGGCGCAGATCGCGACAAGCCGGAGCAGCCAGTGGAAGCGGCCAAACCGTCGAGTGCGAAACTCTTTCACCATCACCGGATTCAAGTAGAACGGAATGCCCGCCTTCCGCCGCTGCGGGTCGACCAGGAAGAACACGCGTCGCGCGGCCTGTACGGCCGTCGATTGGTCGTCGGTGATGAGGCCTTGGGACCGCGAGCGATCGAAGATCTTGTAATTCAGTCGCTGCAGCGTCGCCCCCATCAAGCCGGCGATCGCCACAAAGCTCACCCCTAAAAACTCGCCCAGCCCGCTGCGAGTTTCCAGCAATCCGGCAGCTCCCATGCTGCCCTGGCCAATCAATTCCTGTAACACCGGCAACGGCGATAGCCGGCGCACCCAATAAGCCAAATCGGCCAGCGTTCCTTCCTGGCCTTGAAACAAGTAGTACGGCCCGAGCGACGCGAAGCAAAAAACAAACACGCAAGCGTAAGTGATCCGCACCGCCGAGTCCGGCGACTGCGCCCGGGAGCTCACCAGCAGTCCCAAGGCGACGTATTCGACCGCCACCACCGTCAAGATCAGGTACAGCGAGCCGACATCGCCAACCAAGTCAATGCCGCCCATCGCGTAGCACGCCGCCGCCGCCGGCAAGCTTGTGGACAACAGAATCGCGGTGAACGCGAGCACGCCGAAAAACTTGCCGTAGTAAATCTCCAGCGCTGTGACCGGCGAATTGAACAGCAACGCCAGCGTGCCTTTGATTTTTTCGCGAACGATCGAAGCCGCTGGAAAGGCCGGAGCGAGCAGCAGCACGCCGGCGAACAATCCCAGCGAGAACACGCGGAAGACTTGCCGCGACTGACCGCCCGACAAGTCGACCAAAGCTTCGCTCGGCCAACGAGCCAACACCAACATTGCGAAGGCCAACGACATCGCCACGATCGCGGCCAAAGCCCGCGGTGTCCGCAGGATTCCGTAAAACTCGCGGGCAAGGATCGGCACCATCGGGAAAAATCCACCGCTAAAAAAGAACTTCGCTGCCGCGCCGCCCATCGACCGTCGGCGCCTCTCGAACCTCGATCACGTTTGGCTCGTCACCGACAAGAAAGCGTCCTCGAGGTCGGTCGGCACTTCACGGAATTGCCCAACCGCGACCCGCTGATCGACCAGCCGCGCGAGCAGTCCCGCCAAGTCTTTGTCAGTGCGACTGGTCTGGAACCGCACCATCAATTCGGCCTCGGACTTTTCCACCGACTTTCCCTCCGCCTCGTCCAGCCCGCGGACCACACACTCGGCCGCCGCATTCAACTGGCTCGCGTCGACCAGTTGGATCTCGAACGTGCGCCGTTGGCGGATGTCGCGCATGATTTGGTCCAGGGTGCCGAACGCTCGGAGCTTGCCTTGCGTGATCATCGCGACCACGTTGCAGATGCGCGCCAGCTCGGGCAGGATGTGGCTGGTCACGATCAGCGTTTTTCCCATCGCGGCCAGCCGCAGCAATAGCTCGCGCATTTCGATCCGCGCCCGCGGGTCGAGTCCGTTGGCCGGTTCGTCCAAGATCAGCATTTCGGGGTCGTGCAACAGCGTTCGCGCTACGCCGATCCGCTGCTTCATTCCGTGGCTCAGGCTCTCCACGAACCGATCCTGCATCCAGGCCGACCCGGTGGTGTCCAGCACCTCGTCGATCCGTTTCGCCCGCTGACTTCGGGGAATGCCGAACACGGCGCCGAAAAAGTCGAGATACTCGCGGACCCGCATGTTGTCGTACGAACCGAAAGTGTCCGGCATGTAGCCGACCAACCGCTTGATCCGCCGCGCATCCGCCACGCAGTCGGCGCCGGCGATCCGCGCCATGCCGCTCGTCGGCCGCATCAGCCCGACCAGGATTTTGATCGCCGTCGTCTTCCCCGCGCCGTTCGGGCCGATGAAGCCGAGAATCTGGCCACGTTCGAGCACGATCGACAGCCGATCCAACGCCGTGAACTCGCCGAACTTTTTCGTGAGTTCCCGCGTTTCCAAAACGGGCCCGCTCGTTGCCTTCGTCATCCGGTCACCTGTTGATCGCCTCTCACGAACCCCGAACCCCACTCACGCACAATCCGCAACTTAAAACCCAACACCCGCAACTTAAACTTCAACGCACACAACTTAAAACTCAACTCACACAACTCAAAACCCGACGCTCAAAACACAAAACCCAGAATCCGCAACTCGCAACTCGCAACCCGCAACCCGCAACCCGCAACTCACAACCCGCAACTCGCAACCCGCAACCCGCAACCCGCAACCCGCAACTCGCAACTCGCAACCCGCAACTCGCAACCCGCAACCCGCAACCCGCAACCCGCAACTC
>CAIXSC010000825.1 GCA_903921945.1 uncultured Planctomycetaceae bacterium | reverse complement strand
GGATCGGCAGTTTGAAGGCCGTCGCCACATCACCCAGTTGCCGGCTGACACTCCTGGCCAGCGACCTTACTCGTCGCCGGTCGCGCGGGAACTCAGCCTTCGACCGCTTTACGCGATCCTAACAGTGGCCGTGTTTGGCGGTTGGATGTTGCTTTGGCGGCAACGCTATCGCATCGCGAACCGGAAGACCGAAGCCAAGGCGACGACACAGGAGCCATCATGATGGGCGTTTTCGACTCCTCGATTCCGCTGCTGGTGGTTGGAATGGTGATCGCCCTAGGTTGCGTTTCGGGCTGGGTGAAGACCGGGTATCGGCGGCTTCTGGCGGGCGTCGGCATAGGCATCGCGGTCGCGATCCTGGGAATCCTGCTCGACCAACTGATTGAAACTGATCGCGAGAAGCTGGAAATCGTGATTCAGTCGGTGGCGGCCGATGTGCGAGCGGGACGGGTGGAAGAAGCCGTAAGCCACCTTTCGCCGAACGCCGGCGATTTGCGCGACCGCGCTCGCGGGGAACTGAGGAACTACAAAGTCACCGGAATCGCGATCAAGCGGCCGATCCTGATCGAATTCGAGCCATCCAATGGCCGACCGACTCGCGCTAGCGCCGAGTTCAACATTGTGGTAACTGGCGGAGATGCCGGAGGACTTATTGAAAATCAACAAGTTCCCCGGTATCTGATTGTCCGCTTCGAACGCGACGGCGAGACGTGGCTGGTGGACGACTACGAACATCACGATCCGCTGTTCGGGATGCGGCTTCCCGATAAATGACGCACGATGGCCACGCGTGAGGCATCGCGCGATCGCGATCGAGATCGCGATGCCATGGAGTGTATCACCGTCGCCGCGTTGGGCATGTTGCCGCGTGCGAGGGCAGGGAGCGGAGGGAAGGGCAGGGGAGGTCAAGGGAGGTCAAGAGAGGCTCCGCCAAGACGACGACTGTCGATGGCTCGCCCAGTGGAATCGACTGCTTACCCCAACCCTGTGTCGCTGATTGACCGTCCCCCACCAAGCCTCGCGGGAAAACTGCACTCTCTTGTTTAGCGGTGGCCCTCATCCGCTGATCGTCTTATCGGCTGGTCGTCCCATTTTACGATCGTCCGCTCCTGCGATCGTCCGATCGCCGATGTCCATGATTGCCGTTGACTTGGCTACCGCCGATCCCTAGGGTCGCACGCATGTGCCGCACCGATCGACGGAAACAGCCTGCTGCCAGTGGCCGCGCGAACTCGCAATCCGTGTCTTGCGCGGACCGAGGTCGCCCTGCGCAGGGCGCTTCCACGCGCGGATGCTTGCCCGCGGTGGCTTCGATCGCTCTGCGAGCGTTGGCGAGCCGTCACCGATGGTTCGCCGCGTTTCCAGCGTCTCTGGCGATCGCGGTGTTGTTATCCGCGGCCGGGTCGCAGACATGCGACTTGGCTCACTCCCGATTGCTGGGCGAAGAGTTTGTTGGCGACGGGGCTCAGCCAATCGGTGTGTTGCTGTTACGGAACGGCAACCTCTTTCGCGGACGGATTTCGCATTTTGGAGATCGTTACACCGTCTTGCTGGCCGCCAATAACGAGGTGCGGTTCACCAACTCGGAAGTCGCTTTTCATGGCGCGACGCTCGACGACGCTTACCGTTTCAAGCGTTCCCAATTGACTCCGGGGGAAGTGAACGAGCGGCTGAATTTGGCCGAATGGTGTCTGCGCTACGGACTTCTGCGGCAGGCGGCGGAAGAAACGACGATCGCGTTGCGATTGGCCCCCGATCATCCCAGGATTCCAAGTCTGGAAGCGCGAATCGAGTTGATGATGCGTCGCGGTGCGGTGTCCACTCCGGCGACTCCCCAACTGGCAACATCCCCGACAGCTTCCCCCTCCCCGACGACTTCCTCCTTCCCGACAGCTTCCTCGCGAACCGTGACGGCTCCCGCAGTGCCGCGCGTCCACAACGAGGAAAGTGCGGCTCAACGGGGACGGGCGGCGGACGCACCAGCGACACTGGAGCAGCTCGAGACGCTGGCGCGTGAATTGCCTACCGGCACCTTGGAACGCTTCACCGCGGTGATTCAGCCGATGCTCGTGAATCGCTGCGGCGCTAACAACTGCCATGGTTCGTCGGGCACCGCCGACTACCGCCTGCTCCGCTTGTCGCTCGGCACCGGCGCGACGCGGCGTTCCACGCTGCGAAACCTGCATGCGACGATGCGCTATGTGGACCGCGACGAGCCGGCCCACAGCGAGCTGCTCACGATGGCCGCTCGGCCCCATGGCGGCGCTGGGGCCGCGGCGCTACCCGCGGGAGAAGCGGCGCAGGCCGGCCTGTTGCGGAACTGGGTTCAGCTTGCCGCCCAGTCCCGGTCGACGCCGCAGCCAGCAAAGATCGCCCAGGGAGACGCGCGCCCGCTGCAATCACTGCCAGCGCCACGGCCCGCTGGGAGCGGTTCGGCTCTATCGTTTCCACAAGCCCCATCAACAGACAGCGGGACAAACGTTGAGTCGTCGACCGCCAATCAAGCAGGCGCCAATCAAGCAGGCAGCGTTCCAACAGCCGCCGGTCCGGCTGTGATGCCAGGCCCGTCCAATTACGCTACGGGCTCCAGCGATCACGGCGACGAAGTACCTGGGGCTCCTCGCGATCCGTTCGACCCGGAGATTTTCAATCGCCGATATGGGACGGCGAAGGCTCCGTAAAAGTAATCCGGTTCAAGGATCGCCAAGTCTCGTCGGCTGACAAGCGTGTGAGTGATGGAATGGAATTTGGAACGGCATAGCCCGTGACGGGGTGTCGGTGGCTGGCTACCTACCTGTTCAGGGCCAAGGCCTCCTAGACCGCATCCACCATCAACGACACCCGAAAACCGATGTGAAAGTTAGGATCTGTCGAGGCGAAGGCGAAGCGAAGCGAAACGACGACCGGCAGACGGACGCAAGGTCGAGCCAACTGACGCCGCGGAACAATCGCATCGAATTGGCAAACAAATGGGTTGCTAGGGTTGATCGCGGGGTTCTGCTGGAATTAGCCGAAGTAGGTCGCGTCCCACCCGTCCTGCCTCCATACATCCTTCAGGCCCGCTGCAATCTCCTCTTTCGATACGGTTCGTGGAGATCTCGACCTTCGATATATTGCGAACCTCAATCTTTGTTCGTGTCACAACGTAGCCAGGGCTTCCAGCCCGAGCCACGCCAGGTTTGATCTAATCGATACGAACAGCCGACCGCTCAGCGATGCTGGGTAGCCTGTAAGTAGGGAGGCACTCGCCGGCCGGCAGCAACAACTGCCTCGCGTTCCAGGAGGTCACCGTCTGCACCCGTGAGCGTCGGAGCAGCCGACACGATGCGGGTATGCGCGAGCGTAGCGACCACCGCGACCTGCCAAAGCACTTGCGGCTTCGGCGACAGCGGCGACAGCGCCGACAGCGGCGGCTAAACGCCGGCGAGCAGCAGTAGCCCCGGCTGCGAGCGCAGCTGCCAAGCCGGTTCGAGCACAAGCTTCGGTTAGCCACTCATGCTCGGCCTCATTTTTACCCGAGCAACGCACAGCCCACTCCTCCTCCGTTTCACCTCTCCCCTTGCTGGCGATGGGTTAGGGGTGAGGGGAGAGCGACGGTCTTACTTCTTGTCAACAACTGATTACAAAAGGACCTTTTAGAATTCCTTCATGGATTGTGAGGAAGTGCATCACATGCTCCTTGTGGGGCCAGCCCCCAAACCCCCGGGATTTTGGGAGGCATGGGCTCCGGTGTTCAAGGTTTTTGTGTTTGCGAAAGTGGTGTTGTAACGTGGTCCTCATTCGACGAAACGGAGTCAGGCTCTGTGGGGACACAACCTGGCAAGGGATAGTCGAGTCGACGGTGCGTCAAGGACGCTGGAGCGTCTCAGGCAGAGCCTGGGGCGCTCCTTTCGTTGCTCCAGAGGACATCGTTCTTGAGCAGCG
>CAIXSC010000824.1 GCA_903921945.1 uncultured Planctomycetaceae bacterium | reverse complement strand
TTTCTTTTGCTTTCTTGAGGAGACAACCCGCACCGACTGTTGGAAATCTGACTGGCGGGTTATGCGTTGTGGGCCACGCAGCCCATGCGGTGCTTGCCTCTGGCTGTCGGCGAGTTGCTTCGTTTCTCGTCTCGTCGTGAGGATCGCGCAGTGTCGTATCGGCTTTGGGCTACGGTTTGGTCTGGCCGTTGATCAGCGTCTCGGCTTCGCGGCGGAGGATGTCGGCGATCAGCAGGTCGGGGTGGCCTATATTGCCGGGATTCTCCTTGAGACGGGTGATGACCCGCGAAGCCTCGGCAAGTGCCGTGCGGGCTTCGTCGGAATAGTTGAGCTTGTGCTGTGCCAACGCGAGAACGGCTAGGCTCATTGCATGGGTGAATTGCTCGGGTTTGTGCTCCTCGGATTTCGCGACGTACTTGACCGCCGAATCGGCGTCGCCGCTGCGGTAGGCTAGCAAGGCGCGAGTAACCCAGCCCCAAGCCGGAAACCATTCAGGGTGGTTGCCGCTGGCGAGCGCCTCGATCAACGTGCCAGATGGAAGAGCGGCGATATCGAATCCGCTGGCACGTAGCAGGCTAGTCTTGATAACGCGTTCGGCCGCTTCGCCGTCCTTGGCCGGTTGTTGTGCAATCCACTTGCGGAATTCGGCGTACGCGTTTTCGTCGCCCGAGAGCGCGATGACTGTCGCCACCGTGAGGAGCGATTCTTGCGGTTGTTTTTCGAGGAGTCGTTGGCCGAATTCGGCCGCCATACTCCATTGTTCCGCATTGCGGAAAACGTAGAAAGCCTGCTGGAGTTGATCCGGTTGGAGTCTGATCACCCGCAGCCAATCCGCTTTGGCCGGTTCCCATCGCTTGAGGGCAATGTAGGCATCGGCCCGTCTGGACAGTAGCAGGGCATTGGTCGTCGCGTCCGAAATAACCTTGTTGTACGTGGCGAGGACTCGTTCCCAATCCTGTTTAGCCGCGAACAGATCCCCAATTTCCAACGCCGCTTCAGGATGACGTTCGAGTAACGAACCAAGTTCGTCCTGTGCCTCTGTCATCTCATACGCAATGGCCAGCTTGGCCCAGGGGTTGGCGAGCTGTTTGGCGATCGAGCGTTTCAGTTCCCGATCAAGAGCGGCCGAGTCGTCACAGACCGACAAGCAAAACCGGCCCAGATTGACGCTTTCATTCAGTGTTTTGTGATGTAGTTCGATAATAAGGGGCCGGCCTTGAACGGCAACTGCCGGTTGCTGGACCGCGAAGACGGCCTGATGAGCCTCACCCAATCGCCCCCAGACGTGCCAGACCTTGTTGAGCTTCTCGTCCACCAGTCCGGCGATATCCGCATCGGCCGCCTTGTATTCGAAGCTGGCCCAGGCGGATGCCAGCGGGAGTGGAGTCGCATCATTTCCGCGGTTAGTCGCGGAATAATAAGGGCGAAACGCACTGAGCTGGAAATTCCCCGAGGTATGCCGTCCCGGACCTTTATTGGGAAGGCTTGGGTCCGGCAGCACTTTCAGCCTGATCGCAGCGACAGACTCGACATTGGACTCAACGGATACCGTGTAGACATCGCCAGGAGCATTGATGCCCGATACCAGAATCGATCCGTCGTCTTGCCGCGTCAGCGTCGCTCCTTGTTCAGACTTCATCGCGGTCGGCTTGAGCAGTTTCCATTCGAGAGCCGGCACTGGCACGGAATCGATCAACATCTGAGCGTGGTCCGCGACGATCTCGGCACTGGCCAGGTCGGAATCCAGTCGAGTCCGATCCGCCTCGATTATTCTTGAGGCCTTGATCTTCGCGACATCGCTCAGCGTCGATTGAGTGAAGCGGCGCAGTGAGCTGTCGAGGAAGCCGGTGAGCGAATGCGGATAGGACTTCAACGCTCCGTCAAACAAATCGGCTTCGGCGAGTTGCTTCGCGGCGTCGTTTTGACCGAGATGGTGTTGAGCCGTTGCCAGCAGCAGCGCTCGCAGCAGCTTGGCTCGCGAGCCCGCTTGTGGGGCATGTTTCAGAACGTTGAAGGCAACCTGAGCCTCGCCGTTGATCAAGCAGGCGGCGGCAAGCATTTCGTCCGAGGGCAGAGCATTTTGTCGCACGGCGGCGATCAATTCGTCGGCCAGAGCTGCGCGTGAGTCCTCGCTGATCGACAAGCGAAAATGTCCCAGCCGCGCGAATGGCCATAACTCGTCCCCGGAATCGAGTTCCACGATCAGCGTCTCGTTGTCGCCGAAATCGCACGGCTCATCGGGGACCAGGACGAGCCAATGCGGCTGTGTGGGAACGGGCCAGATATCCCAATGAGATTTCGGGTCGGCATCGAGTACTCCCCAGGGACCGTTGGCTTGAGCGTTACGTGAATCGGGCGGGCGTACATAATCCGCTGCCGCGCGGTTGAGCTTCAGAGCCATCTCCGTTCCATCGGCACGACGTAACCGTGCTCGAACTTCCGTGAGATGAAAGTTCCCGGCCGAGTGACCGGAACCACCCCACGGCAGCGAGGAAAGTGGAGCGACATCCAGCCGCAGTGCGGCGATCCGCTTGACCGCGGCACGCCCCTCGATCGAATAGGTTTCGGGCTGTGCGTTTCCGAGTCCGGCCAGAACAAAGCCATTGGGCTTGCGCGTGAATGTCGTCTCCGCCGCCCCTTTCATCGCGGTCGGTTCGAGCGGAATCCAACGTCCGCGCGGAGCGTCCTCGGTCAGCAATTGACTGATGGTCCTCGTGACGCTCGGTTCGACAGGTCCCTTCGCCGCGATCTTACGCAGATGATCGAGCACTTCTCCGCGAAGGCGTTCGAAGTCGGAGCGTCGTCCCTGCCGTGACCATTCGAGCGCGAGAGCCAATGCCAACGGCAGCGACTCCGGTCGCAGCGATTGTAGACGTTCGAGCAATCCGCGCCGCGCCGCTCGGGCAATTACGAGGCTTTGAGCCGCCGCGTCAGTTGCCTCATCGAACGCCCGTGCGAGCGACTCGACGACTTGTTCCGGAGTCTGCCGCGCGGCGACGAGTTGATCCCAGCGCGTGCTCCATTCGTGCGATTCCAGCGGCAAGAGTTCGCCATTTTGCAGTTTCTGATTCGTCGCCAGTTCCGCACGCGTGAGGAGCGTCGCGAGTTCCACGGTCGGCGTCTGAATCAGCAGTGACAGGTCGAGCAACGGATTTCGCGTTTCCGCTCCCACCACGATTCGGTCGCCGGAGACCGCGATCGTGTTGGTGGACTGTCCCGGCAGAGCAAGATTCGCCGGCAGGGGAACGGCCAACTTGTTCGTGGCCACATCCCAGACATGCATGGTGTTAAGTCGCACGGCGGTCAGAATCTGCCGACCATCCGGTGTGAACTGAGCGTCGATCACCTCATCGGGATGTTGCATGGGAGCCCCCACAATCGCCCCGGACTTCCAATCCCAGATCCGCGCGCGGCCATCCTTGTGTCCAGTGAGAATCCGTTGCCCATCCGGGCTGAACGCGACAGAGAACAGTCCGAAGAAGTCGCCGGGATGCGGCATTCCAGCGCCGGACTTTTCGCCGGTCATTAGATCCCAGACCTGAACCATGTTTCGGCCATTGACCGCCGTGGCGAGCAACCGACCGTCCGGAGAAAACGCAATCGTTCGGACCGGGCCTACTTCGAGAACCGGAGTGAGAGGCGGAAACCGCAGATTTCCCGTCTGAGCATCCCACACATACACCAGATCGTTCGGAGTCACCGTCACCAGCGTCGCTCCATCAGGCGAAAAGGCCACTCGCGATGTTTGGGACGCACCAGCCCACTTCTCATGAGAACACTCACGTTCGGACCTGCCATTTTCAGTGTTGACAATGAGTAGCTTCGCATTTCGGCACAGCACCGCCACCTGCGGATGTCCCGGACGAGCCGCCACACTGACCGGCACATCGGGTAATGTCAGCGACGGAATCAACTTCGTTCCGGACTCGCTGTCGTAGAAGGTCAGGACGCCGCTCGCCCCTTGCATGGTGGTCGCCGCAACAGTGCGGTTGTCGGCACACACACAGGAATCCCACAATTGCCCATCAAGCGTGATCGGCGGCCCAGCAGGCTCCCCATCTATCGTCTTCGCCACAAGCAATTTGGCGCCGCGAGGAGTGGTGGTTGCGGGATACTCGTGCCACGCACCGGGAGTCACCAGCCGACCGTCAAAACTGACGCGGGGTCTCCAAAAAGATTCGGGCCACGGAATCCGACTCACAAGAGATGACGATTGCCGGCGTTCCCAGACGACTAGCTGCTGATTGGTCGAGATTGCGAAACATGAACCATCCGGTGAGATCCGACATTCCGCGTATGTCGCCATTTGTGGAAACGTGATCGGCTCGCCAACGGATGGTGAGGGATTCGACAAACCCTGCAACGGCCACCAGCGCGCGATGCCATCGAAACAAGTTGTCACCAACGCCGCGCTGTCAGGTGTGAAACTCATGCTCGAAATATGATTGCGATGCTTCAATTCGCTCCGCTGACCCTCCGCGTTCAACACCACCGCTGGTTCTGCCGCAGCCACCCAGCGACCGTCGGGACTCACCGCAACCCCCCGATCTGCTGCGTGATTGATCGCCCAGTTCGGCTCCTCCGGCAGGCCGGTTGCAGTGTCTCGCAGCATGGGCCGCTTCGTCTTCGCGCTGATCGTCACGAGCTTTCGATCCTCGTCAAAAAAGACAGCGGACCCCAATGAGAATCCGAAGATTGGCGCATGATCGATGGGCGCGTAGAGCGGCGCCGGCAGCGACGCATCGCCAACCGCAAACACCCGCGCCTGTTTGTCGTCGCATGAAGTAATCAATCGAGTCCCTGCACGATTGAATTTGACGGCGAAGACGTTCCGCGGATGGGGCCAATTCGACTCCTGCACAGGTTCGTCCACCACGTTCCAGATCTGCACTTGCAGGCCAGCAACGGCCAGACGCTTTTCGTCCGGCGACCACTCGACCACTGCGAATCGTTCCGAGTGCTGAAACCGTTTCAGTTCATCCCCTGAGATGGGATCAAAGATCCGTACGTCCGCCGTCCCGAACCCGACCGCCAGTTTTTTTCCATCTGGCGACCAGACGGCATCCGTCACATCCGCCAGCGCTTCGCTCCACGGTAACGCCACTTCGTTTCGCCAATCCCAGACACGCAGCTTGTTTCCACTGACGGTCAGCAGCAGCGATCCGTTCGGGTGAAACTCAAATCGCCGCGCAAGGCCCTCTGTCAGTTTCAACAACGCGGTAGGCGCCATCGCCTGGTCCATCCAGCTTGAGGCCCGCAGATGATTGGCCTGCTGCCGATCGGGATCGTGCGGAGTGAGCGCCGCGGCATTCGCAAACCACAATGCCGCCATCGCCGACTGGCCCTCGCGCGCGGACTGCAGTCCACGTTCAGTCTGCATATCCGCCAGCATATTCAGCGAACGAATCTTCTCGGCGTCGGCCTTCCCCTGGGCAAACTCGGCGGCCTTTCGCTGGTCGTCCCGCTGTTCGGCGAGAGCCTGCATTTCCGCAGCGTGTTTTCGTTGCGTGTCCGCCTCCGCAGATGACCGATGGGCTTCCTGCCGTTCCATGTAGAGCCAGCCGCCGCTGCCCAGACCGACCAGCAATAACACCGAGGCGGCCAGTGCGAGACTCGTGCGTCGGCGCTTGTTTTCTTCATTTGCCCGAGCAAACTCGGCCTCCGCGCGAGCGGATTCCGCATGGGCTTTCGCCGCCTGAGCTTCGGCACGTTGTGATTCTGCTTCGGCCCGTTGCCGTTCCGATGCCGCGTGAGACGCTTCGGCATCGGCACGTGCGGCTTCGGCGGCGCGTTCGATTTCCGCCGCTCGCAACTTGGCCTCGACGGACTCCAGATAACCCGTGACACGTTCAGCCAGCACGCCGGCGTCCCGCGGTCGCTCGATCGGCTCCAGCTTGAGGCAATGCTTTGTCAGTGCGATCAGATCCTCGTCAGCTCCGCAGGCATCGAGACGAGAGAAGGCGTGTTCCAGTTTGCCGCGACTGGCCATCCGGAAAATACGAGTGCCATCTTCAGCGACATACGGCGGTTTGCCGGTCAAGATCTCGCACAGGATCGCCCCCAGCCCAAATACGTCCGCCCGCTCGTCCAGCTGATCGATCTCGCCCAAGGCCTGTTCGGGCGGCATGTAGGCCGGCGTCCCCAGGACGCTGCCCATCTGCGTGTGCGAGCCGTTCGTGCCGAATGTTCCCGGCACGTCGCTGCCGACCTGGCTGCGCATCGTCTGAACGATGCTCTGCCCCTGGTGTTTCTCGTGAGCCTTCTTCTCGTCCGCGACGCCGCCAGCCGGCAGCACCTTGGCGAGGCCCCAGTCCATGACCTGCACTTCGCCGAACGCACCGACCATGATGTTGGCGGGTTTGAGGTCGCGATGAATCACGCCCCGGCTGTGGGCATAGGCCATCGTCTGGCAGACCTGCTCGAAGATGCCGATGAACCGGCCACGGTCTGCGGCGGGGTTTTCGCGATCGGCCAGCAACTTCGACAGCGTCTCGCCCTTGACCAGCTTCATGCTGAAGAACGGCCGTTTGTCGGCGAACTGCCCCAGCTCGTACACCGGCGCGATCCCTGGATGCTGCAATTGCCCGCCGATCTGCGCTTCCTCGACGAACCGCTGGATGACCTCCGGCTTGTCCTTGTACTGATCGAGCAGCACCTTAATCGCCAGATCGCGGCCCAGATCGGTATCCCGGCCCTTGAGAATCGCTCCCATCCCGCCCCGAGCGATCTCGCCCTGCAGTTGGTAGCGGCTATCAGAATTTCGATCCGGCAACTCGGGCGACTTCGGCCGCACGATTGGATCACGGCCGTCATGAGCCGGTCCTCGCAGCACGACTGTGTGGATGTCGATGGTTTGGCCCATGGCTTTGAGCACGCTATGACCGGCGTTACCCATCACCACCGCGGCGCCAGCCGGGAACGCGGCGGCCAGCCCGGCGTTAAGCGCCGCCGCCAGATTGTCACTGGACACGTTGGGGACGAGTGTATCCGGGTGCCCGATCGGTGGGGTTTCCAGGAAACTGTTCGCATGCTCGTGCCGGCGGAGCAGCGATTCGATCCGGTCGCGCAGGGGCGAACCGACGCCGCACACTTCATCGAGCCACTCCGCCCGCGGCTGACCCGCCGGCTTGTCCAAGGCCTGCTGAAAAATGCTCTGCTCGTCCACGAGGGGCACTCCCGCTAGTTACTTCTGGTAGAGTCGTCACCATAAAGTGCGTCAACCAGATCCGATTCCCGCCACGGGATTTAGGAATTCTTGCGGCCGACGGAGTTTCACCCCGCGTCGCTCGCCGCCTCCAAGAGCCACGCTTTCGCGTAAGCCCAATTCCGTTCGGCAGTTCGGAGCGAAACCTGGAGGGCCTTGGCTGTCTGTTCCATGGTCAGCCCGGCAAAATATCTTAAGGAAACCAGCCGAGCCAAATCCGGACGTGCGACGGCCAACTGCGTCAAGGCTTCGTCCAGGGCGAGCAGATCGGGCCGCTGGCCCGATGTGGGCATCTGGTCCATATCAAGTGGCAGTCGTTCGCGATCGCCGCCACGCTTCCGCGTCGACTTGCGCCGAGCACTCTCCACGAGAATTCGCCGCATGGCCTCCGCGGCGGCCGCATAGAAATGCCCCCGATGATTCCACTTCGGTTCGACGCTCTGATCCACCAGACGCACATAGGCTTCATGCACCAGGGCCGTTGGCTGCAGCGTATGTCCAGCGGATTCCCGGCCCAACTCGCGGGCTGCCAAGCGGCGCAGTTCGTTATAAACCAACGGCAACAGCTGTTCCGCCGCCGATGGATCACCGGATTCGATCTGCGACAGGAAGCGGGTGACATCGGGCATAGGCGGAGGCTCGGTGACCAATTGCTTTGGGCCTCAGTATAGGGATGCCAGGACATGTTTCCTAATTACTGTTTGCCAACTTGGTGGAATCCGGTGAGGATTTGCGTGTGAGCATCCCGATCAAATCCGACCACCGTCGCCCCATAACCGGCGCCGAAGACTCCGGCGTCGCGACGTCCCGAGCGTGGCCCACCCGTGGGTCGCTCCGACCGGTGTGCGCCTCGACGATCGCCGCAGCGAGTCGCGCCGGCTCCGGCCGAATCGGCACCAGCCACATCAACGGGCCATGCCGCTCCTCGAACTGGCGGTTCACGAGGTAATCGCACGAGACGACTGGTACCCCGGCAAGCCAAGCTTCGTTGGTCGAGAAGCAGTGCGATTCGTAGTCGCTCGGGTGGCGGAGGACGTCGGCGATGCCGAGCCAGTTGCCGATGCGGCGCTGGGCCGGCAGCCAGTGGACCCGCGGGCCGAGCCGTTCGAGCAGCACGTACTGCGGGCCGATGATCACGGCATGCCAAGACTCGTCGAGGTGTTTTACCGTGGCGTCGACCCGAGCGACGCCTTCAACTGTTCGCGATCGACCAGTGGTTAGACCCGGCCGGGATCGCAGCCGTTGGGGTTGATCTTCACTTGGTCGCGGACATGCTGCGGGAAGTTGCTCCTAGTGCCGACGGAGAGAATTGGGATGGCTTGGAAATGGAATCTGTGCCGTCCGCCGCAGGCTACTGAAAACGCCATCGTGGAGGGACGCTTAAATGCCCGGGAAGGCTGCGAAAGTCGTGATAACCGAACGTCAGCAGAGCGTGCTTCAGGAGATAGCCGCGGCGCGAACCAGCGAGGTCCGAATGTCGCAACGCGCGCGGATCATTCTGTTGGCGTTTGAGGGAATGAAGAACGAGGAAGTTAACGCTCAGGTGTCGATGAACCCTGACCAAGTCGGCGTGTGGCGGAAGCGTTGGAAGGCAGCTTTTACTCAATGGGTGTCGGTGGAATGCACGGAACCACGCGACGGATTGCGGAAGGCGATCCGCGAGGTTTTGGCGGACGAACAGCGGAGTGGCCGTCCGGCCCGCATCACAGCGGAGCAACAGGCCCAGCTCGTCGCGTTCGCGTGCGAAAAGCCCAATTCGGACGAATGTCCGGCGTCGCACCGCTCCTCCGACGATTTAACGCGCGAGGCCGTGAAACGCGGGATTGTCGACTCGATCTCCGCGCGCCACCTCCGCGATATCCTGGAACGCAACGACGTGCGGCCCCATCGCCACAAATACTGATTGACCAGTCCCGATCGGCGCGACGCCGACTTCGGCGAACGCGTGACCGAAATTTGCGATATGTATTAGGAGGCGCCGGAACTGTATCAGCAAAAGGGGGTCCACACGGTCTGCATCGACAGCCTGAATGACGACATAAGTGGACGTATACCGGACGAATACCGTGCCAATAGGCAAGCCAGGGCACAAACGAGCGTAGTCCGGGCGTATTTCGCTCCGTCGGCGCTAGCCGGTGATGGCCGGGTCGGCGGCGGCGATGATTTGAATGATTTCGGCGGCGGTCGAGACGCGGGCGATTCGCTCCCGCACCAGTTCGCTGGCGGCGACCAACGCCAACTGCTGCAGGAAGAACACCTGCGCTTGCGGGCGTTCCGCGGGAGTGACCAGCAGGAACACGAGCCGCACCGGAGTCGCATTCGACGGTTGGAACACGATCCCTTCGGCCGACCTACCCACGACCATGATCGTCTGGGACAAGCCTGGGCAACGAGCGTGGGGAATCGCGACCCCGTTGCCGAGGTCCGTGGGCAATTGCCGTTCGCGAGCCAACGCCAGATTGGCAACATTCAGTCCCGCTGGCAAATTCGCAGGCGGGATCACCGCGACCATTTCGCGAATGGCGTCTTCTGAATTACGGGCCGCAATGTCCAGGATCACACCGCCCAGCGACAACGCATCCTTGAGATACATCGGCGGCAATCGTGGATACTCGTCCTCGATCCGACCGACGACTTCCTCGAGAATATCCTCCAACGTGATCACACCGATCGGCTGATCGTCTTTAAGCACGATCGCCATGTTGGCGCCGTCGCCCTGCAACCGCTGCATGACGAGCTCCAAGTTATCGCCGGGGCCGACCGCCGGCAGCCGTCGCAGAGCCGTCGTCCAATCGGGCACTTCTCCCGGCCGGGTGATCAAATCCTTCGACAACAGGTAATGCAAGGGCGGACCCTCGGCCTCGATGACCGGATAGCGTGAAAACCGGGTTTCGGTCACCGTGCGCACAATTTGCTCCCATGAATCGCGGCGCGACACGTAATGCACCTGCGACCACGGAATCATCGCCTCGCGGACCGTTTGGCCCCCAAGGTCGAAGATGTTTTCGAGAATCAGCATCCGGTTCAGCGAAAAGCCGCCCGTCGTTTGGGCGGTCGACAACAACAGCCGCAATTCCTCTTCCGAATGAGCCACCTCATGATGGCCCGGCTGCAAGCCAATCAACCGCAGCAGCAGGTTTGACGCGCCATTGAGGACCGACATCGGCAGGTAAAAGATGTAGTAGGTCCAACGGAGCGGCGTGGCGATCGCCAATAGGCATTGCTCGGCCCGGCGAATCGCCATGCTCTTCGGCGCCAACTCGCCGAACAAAATATGCAGAAACGTGATCAACGTGAATGCGCACGCGACCGACGCGGTGTGGCTGGCGGCGGACGACCAGCCAAACTTCCCGAAGAGCGATTCGACCAGCGAGGCGAATGCCGGTTCGCCGACCCAGCCCAGGCCGAGGCTGGCGACGGTAACGCCCAACTGCGTTGCGGAGAGATAATCGTCAAGTTGGCCGACCATCCGTTTGGCCGATCGCGCCCGGGCGTTCCCCTGCCGCGCCAACTCTTCCAGCCGGCTAGCGCGGACTTTGACAATCGCAAACTCGGCGAGCACGAAGAAGCCGTTCAGAAACACCAAAAACAATGCCAGGACAACATAGGCGAATGTCCACCAACCCACAGCCCCTGCGCCTCCGGCGGCCCCCCACACGATGGTGGCAAGGGGCCCAGTTAACGGTGTTTCCATAGCCCTCTACCGGCTTTCGTTCTTTTCCACCAACCGACGCACGAGGTTCCGCAGCTCTTCCATTTCCGCTCGCATCCGGCCTACCGTTTCGCGGAGTTCCCGAACTTCCTCACGGACAGCTTGGCTTTCACGGGATGGCGGAACATCGCGTGACTGCGGCACATCGCGGCGTTCGCCCTCGCGCGGCGGCTGACCGTCGCGACGCGGCGCGCCTTCACGCGGCGCGCCTTCACGCGGCGCGCCTTCACGCGGCGCGCCTTCACGCGGCGCGCCTTCACGGGGTGCGCCTTCACGGGGTGCGCCTTCACGAGGTGGCTGACCTTCGCGACGCGGAGCACCGTCGCGCGGAGCGCCTTCGCGACGTGGTTCGCCATCGCGCGGAGCGCCTTCACGACGTGGTTCGCCATCGCGCGGAGCACCTTCACGACGTGGTTCGCCATCGCGCGGGGCGCCTTCGCGACGTGGTTCGCCGTCGCGCGGGGCGCCTTCGCGACGTGGTTCGCCATCGCGCGGAGTGCCTTCGCGACGTGGTTCGCCGTCGCGCGGGGTGCCTTCACGTCCGCGAGTTTCGGCAAGGAAGCGACGGATCTTCTCCGCCATCGACTTGGCTTCCACTTCAAGCTTTTCCGCTTCATCAACCTTGCCGGCGGCACGGAGGTC